>JAJTDP010000009.1 GCA_021300455.1 Sediminibacterium sp.
CAGATTCTAAAGTAAAACAACTTGTTGTTGTTAGAGAGGGTAAAGCAAAATTTATCAATGTGGAAACTGGATACCGAACTGCAGCTGGTGTTGAGATTACATCTGGAGTAAAAGTAGGCGACACCTTAATTGTTGCAGGGATGCTTTTTGTAAGAGACGGAAGTGAATTAAAAATTGGAAAGACATTACCACTTGCTGAGATCATCAAGTAGGCTTATCATTAATACATTATTTAGATGAATATATCGGAACTCTCGTTAAAACGCCCAGTCTTAGCCACTGTGATGAATATAGCGATTATCATTTTTGGTTTGGTTGGTTATTCTTTTTTAGCATTAAGAGAATATCCTGCTATTGACCCACCTATCATTTCAGTACAAACATCCTATTCAGGTGCGAACTCAGAAGTGATTCAAAGTCAAATCACAGAACCCTTAGAAAAAGCGATTAACGGTATCCCTGGAATTCGTACAATTAACTCTTCGAGCTCTGTTGGTAATTCAAATATCAGTATTGAGTTTAATTTAGGTGTGAATTTGGAAACGGCAGCAAACGATGTAAGAGATAAAGTATCTCAGGCCACAAGAAGTTTACCTGAAGATATCAACAACCCACCTGAAGTATCAAAAGCAGATGCAAGTGGAGATTTTATTTTAATGCTTACTTTAAGAAGTAAAACCAAAGGATTATTGGAATTAACTGAATTCGCTGAGAATGTCTTGCAGCAAAGGTTTCAGACGATTGATGAAGTAACAAGTGTAAGCGTTCGCGGTAAGCGTATGTCGATGCGCATTTATCCAAATACAGATTTACTCAATGCTTTTGGTATTGCATTCAATGATATTCAAACTGGATTGAACAAAGAAAATGTGGAATTACCTGCTGGCCGTATTTATGGTAATAAATCAGAATTCATTATTCGTACCTTAGGAAGATTGTCCACCGAGGCAGATTTCAGAAATATTATTTTAAAACAAGACCTCAATGGTATTGTGAGGTTGGGTGATGTGGCTAAGGTTGAACTGGCTCCAGACCAAGAAGACCAAGGTTCTTATTTTAATGGGGTGCCTGTTGTTGCGTTGTCCATCTCTCCTCAGCCGGGTGCCAATCAAATTAAAATTGTAGATGAATTTTATAAAAGATTAGAAGAAGTCAAAGCACAAAATAAATCCGATATAGAATTTACAGTACCAATTGACAATACTAAGAATGTACGTCGCGCTTTATCAGAAGTAAAAGAAACCATTTTAATTTCATTTACGCTGGTGGTATTGGTTATCTTCTTTTTCTTTAGAAATTGGTTAATTGCCATTAGACCATTAATTGATATTCCCATTTCTTTGATAGCCACTTTCTTTATTATGTATTTGGCAGGTTTCTCTATTAATGTATTGACTTTATTAGCCATCGTTTTAGCGACAGGACTTGTAGTGGATGATGGTATTGTGGTCACCGAAAATATTTTCAGAAAACTAGAAGAAGGCCTCAATATAAAAGATGCTGCTAGAGAAGGCAGTAAAGAAATTTTCTTTGCAGTCATATCTACTTCTATTACTTTGGCCGTTGTATTCTTACCTGTTATTTTCTTACAAGGTTTTGTGGGGTCCTTATTTAAAGAATTTGGTGTGGTGGTGGCAGGCGCTGTGTTGGTTTCGGCATTCGTATCCCTAACCATTACACCTGTATTAAATGTTTACTTGAACAGAAACGGTGGTCAACACGGTAAGTTTTATGATCGTACTGAACCCTTTTTTAAAGGAATGGAATTAGGCTATAAAAATGGACTAGCAAAATTTTTACAAATTAGATGGATGGCTTGGGTGATTGTAGGTGTTTGCTTTGTAATCATAGTCTTGATAGGAAGCAATATCCAAAGCGAGTTGGCACCTATAGAGGATAAAAGTTCTATTCGTTTATCTATGTCAGCAGCCGAAGGAACTAGTTATGAAGACTTAAGAACAGATTTATTAAAGGCTATTCGCATCATGCAAGATTCAATTCCCGAGCATGCATTTACTTGGGGTAGCGTCCCTGCATGGGGTGGCGGAAGCACTGGTGCATCTGGTAGATTAGGCATGGTAGGCATTGATGAAAGAACAAGAACACAATCCGAAATTGCTGCAGATTTAAATAAGAAATTTAAACGTTTTAAAAATGTTCGACTTTTCACTATTGAAGAGCAAACTATTTCGGTAGGTATGATGTCTCGTGGTTCTTTACCAGTGCAGTTCATCATTCAAAACTTAGATTTCCAAAAAATTAGAAAAGTAATTCCTGAGTTTTTAGAAGCAGCTAGAAAAGATAAGACCTTCCAAAATGTGGATGTGAATTTAAAATTCAACAAACCAGAATTAGATTTGACAATTGATCGAATGCGCGCTAAAGATCTTGGTTTATCTACAGCGGATGTATCACAAGCATTACAATCTGCATTCAGTGGCGCACGTTCTGCCTATTTCATTATGAATGATCGTCAATACGAAGTTATTACACAGGTACCTAAATCGGATCGTAACACGCCTACAGATATCAATAAAATTTATATCAGAAATAGTCGTGGCGAAAATATTCCTATTTCAAGTATATTATCAATTGAGGAGAATAGTAATCCTCCAAATTTATACCACTACAATCGTTTTAATTCTGCAACCATTTCTGCTTCTTTAGCAGAGGGTAAAACCATTGGGGATGGTATAAATGCCATGGATCGTATAGCAAAAGAGAAATTAGATGAAAGTTTCCAAACTGCATTGAGTGGGCCTTCTAGAGACTTCAAAGAAAGTGCTTCCAATACTTCTTATGCTCTATTGCTTGCCTTGATTTTAATTTATTTAGTGCTTGCGGCTCAGTTTGAAAGTTTCAAGGATCCTTTCATTATCATGATTACTGTACCACTAGCTATTGCCGGCGCTTTGATTTCACTATGGATGCTGGGTCAAACATTAAATATATTCTCGCAAATTGGAATCATCATGTTAATAGGCTTGGTAACTAAGAATGGTATCTTAATTGTGGAATTCGCTAATAAGAAAAGAGAAGCTGGTTTATCCATTAAGGATGCTGTCTTAGAAGCTGCAGCGCAACGTCTAAGACCCATTTTAATGACAAGCTTAGCCACAGCATTGGGCGCATTACCCATTGCCATTAGTTTAGGTGCAGCTGCAACAAGTAGAAAACCTTTAGGTACAGTTATTGTTGGTGGTCTAATGTTCTCCTTAATCTTAACTTTATTTGTGATTCCTGCAGTGTATACTTATCTGTCATCGAAGCATAAAAAACTGATAGAGTAATAAGTAAGTATTTGTTATCTATGGTAAAATTTTGATAATTTTTTCAGCAATAAATTTTGCCGTTTCTTTTTCAACGCCTTCTACATCTTTAGATACGAGAGGCGATGCTAGCACATGATTTCCGGTTTTAGGCATTGCTTTAATTACTTTCAAATTCTTGGGTGTACTTATTTGTGAGAACATTCTTTGTGTAGCAGAAACTTTTACTACTTTATCTTGATTTGCTTCATCTTTATAATAATATAAGGCTAAACAAGGCTGGTTTACTTTTTTAAATAGCTGCTCATTCATAGTGGCTTCTATTAAATTTTCTAATTCAACCGTGGCTTCTAAGCGGTAATGGGGGGTCCAGTATTTAGGATAGTCTTTGTGTTTGTAGGATACATTATTGAATTTACTGCCTTGAATCATTCTAGCAATTTGTAAACCCCATGGATCATTTAATAAAGGAGCACTAGGATTATTAATTTCAATATTTGGAGAATATAAAACAAGTCCAGCAATTTCAGGGAAATGAGCGGCTAGTTGGAGGGCCAAAGTGCCTCCAGTGGAGGTACCTATTAAAATAACTTTTTTACCAATTTTTTTTCCAATGGCGTAGGCTTCTTTGGCAGACACCCATAAATTTTCGGCTGTTAAATTTTGCATAGCATCTGAACCTGTTAAACCATGCTCTGCTAATCTTGCTAAATATAAATTAGCATTAAATTTTTTGGCAATATTTCTATGTACCGGATCGCCTTCCATTTGACTTGCACTAAAACCATGTAAATATACAATCGCATACTCCGTTACTTGATGGCTGCTATCAGCCCAAATAATTTTCGCTTCATTATTGTCTTTAATCTTATAATTACTTTCCATTTCGCTTACATAATCATCTATGGAGATATGATGAGCAATGTAAGGAAGAACTTCGTCAAAAAAAGGTTTTTCAGGATGGGGACCAAGTAAGTAAATAGCGGCAATGTTGATAAAAATAAAGAACCCTATTTTCAACTTCCGCATTTATGCTATTTTGCGCTAAAACTAGGCCAAATGTCTTGTTTTAAGAAAATATTTTATGTACCTTAAATATCTAAAATGTTAGTATGTCCACACAAAGGTTTTTATCACTAGATGTTTTCAGGGGAATGACCATTTGTTTAATGATCATTGTGAATACGCCAGGTGATGGCGCGCAAACTTTTGCGCCCTTTTTGCACGCAGACTGGCATGGTTTTACACCCACTGATTTAGTATTTCCTTCTTTCTTATTTGCCATGGGAAATGCCATGAGTTTTGTTTTACCTAAATGGGATAAATTAAGTAGTCCTGTTTTTTTATTGAAAATAACAAAGCGAACAGCACTCATTTTTTTACTTGGTTTTTTAATGTATTGGTTTCCTTTTACAGGTCCATTAAGTGATACAAGAATTTTAGGTGTCTTACAAAGAATTGCTTTATGCTATGGCATAGCCGCCATCATTGTGCATTACATGCATGAAAGAGTGATGATGATTTTAGCGGGCGTTTTATTATTGTCTTATTGGTATATATCTGTTCACTTTGGCGCTGCTGGTGATCCTTTCAGTATTACGGGCAATGCAGGTATTCAATTTGATAAATGGTTAATGGGAGAAAGTCATATGTATCATGGAGAAGGTATTGCCTTTGATCCTGAAGGATGGTTAAGTACAATACCCTCTATTGTGAATGTATTAATCGGCTATAGAGTAGGAACCCTAGTGCAAGAAAAAGGAAAAACCTATGAAGGACTTACCGATTTGTTAATGTGGGGTGCAGGATTTATGTTTTTAGCCTATATGTGGAATTACCAGTTTCCCATTAATAAAAAACTATGGACTAGCTCCTTCGTGCTTCTAACGGTAGGCTTGGATATGATTATACTTGCCACCATCATTTATAGAATAGAATTGCACCATCAACACCAGTTTGCAAGCTTTTTTGAGGTATTTGGCAAGAATCCACTGGTTATCTATCTATTTTCAGAAATCTTTTTTGTTAGTCTTAACTTGATACAAATAGACAATCAGACCTCTTTGCAGTGGATTTACACTAATAGTTTCGCTCATTTAGCACCCTATTGGTCATCCTTTGCCTTTGCTTTTTCCTATATGCTTGTTTGCTGGCTATTGGGTTATATATTAAATAAATATAAGATATATATTAGGGTGTAAATCTTGTTGGTCCATTTTTCCCCATTTGTTTTTTTAGCAGCCTTAAACCATGTACCTTTGCAGCCTCAAAACAGTACATGGAAATAAGAAACATCGCTATTATCGCCCACGTTGACCACGGTAAAACTACCTTGGTAGACAGAATCTTACACGCTACAAAAGTATTCAGAGACAACCAGGAGACTGGGGACTTGATCATGGATAGCAATGAGCTTGAACGTGAGAGGGGAATTACCATTTTAAGTAAGAACGCTTCCGTAACTTATAAGGACGTTAAAATTAACGTTATTGATACACCAGGTCACTCTGACTTCGGAGGTGAAGTAGAGCGTGTATTAAAAATGGCAGATGGCGTTTGCTTATTAGTAGATGCTTTTGAAGGTCCTATGCCACAAACTCGTTTCGTACTTCAAAAAGCTTTACAATTAAATTTAAAGCCTATTGTCATTATTAATAAAGTTGATAAAGAAAACTGTCGTCCAGACGAAGTGCATGATGCAGTATTTGAATTGTTTTTCAATTTAGATGCGACAGAAGATCAATTAAATTTCCCTACTTTTTATGGTAGTGGTAAAAATGGTTGGTTTAACGATAGCCTTACTCCTTGTGAAGATATCTTCCCTTTAATGGATGGTATCTTAAAATATGTGCCTGGTCCAGATGTGAAAGAAGGACATACACAAATGCAAATTACTTCATTGGATTATTCTTCTTTCTTGGGTCGTATTGCCATTGGTAAAGTAGAAAGAGGTACTATCAAAGAAGGACAAAACATTGTACTAGTAAAGGCTGACGGAAGTTTAAAGAAAAATAAAGTAAAAGAATTATACGTGTTCGAAGGAATGGGTAAGCGTAAAGTAACAGAAGTAGTTTCTGGTGACTTATGTGCTGTAGTAGGATTAGATGATTTCAGTATTGGTGATACCATTGCTGATCCAGAAAATCCTGAAGCATTACCTGTTATTAGTGTAGATGAACCAACAATGAGTATGACTTTCAGTATCAATAACTCTCCTTTCTTTGGTAAGGAAGGTAAGTTTGTAACTTCTCGACATATTCGTGATCGTTTAATGAAAGAAACAGAAAAGAATTTAGCATTGCGTGTGGAAGAAACAGATAGTGCGGATAGCTTCTTGGTATTTGGTCGTGGTATCTTACACTTAGGCGTACTCGTAGAGACTATGCGTCGTGAAGGATATGAGTTGACAGTAGGAAATCCGCAGGTATTAGTAAAAGAAATTGATGGCCGTAAGCATGAGCCATTTGAGATATTAGTAGTAGATGTACCTTCTGATTTTAGCGGTAAGGTAATTGACTTAGTCACTCAAAAGAAAGGCGAGATGTTAATTATGGAATCTAAAGGTACCATGCAACATTTAGAGTTTGATATTCCATCTAGAGGTTTAATAGGACTTCGTTCTCAAATGTTAACACAAACTGCTGGTGAGGCTGTAATGGCACACCGTTTCAATGAATACAAGCCTTGGAAAGGGCCAATTCCTGGAAGAAGTAATGGAGTTCTAATTGCAAAGACAGCTGGTTTAACAACTGCTTACTCAATTGATAAGTTACAAGACAGAGGTCGTTTCTTTATTGAACCAGGTGAGGAAATTTATGCAGGTCAAGTTTTGGCCGAACATATTAAGCCAGGTGATTTAAATATCAACGCTGTGGAGATGAAAAAATTAACCAACCACCGTGCAAGCGGATCTGATGATAGCGTTCGTATTACCCCTAAAGTATTATTTACTTTAGAAGAGTGTATGGAGTACATTCAATTCGATGAGTGTATTGAAGTAACACCTAAGTCGGTAAGAATGCGTAAATCTATTTTAGACGAGAATAATAGAAGCAAGGCCACTAAGGCCGGACAGAATTAATTTTTATTAGCAATTTTTCTGAAAAATAAATTGCCAATAAAAATACTCTAATGAATTATAAAAAAAGAGTCCCAAAAAATCGGGACTCTTTTTTTATTTAGATAGGTTTGTTCAATGCCTTCCACAAAACATCTTTTAATTCCACTAAGTTCTTTTGCGTGGCAGAAGAAATAAATATATGCGGAATTTTTTTAGGTAGTTCTTTAACAATGGCATCCGTTAATTCTTGGTCGAGTAAATCCGATTTTGAAATAGCGATGATGAATTCTTTTTGTAATAATTCAGGGTTGAACTTTTCTAATTCGTGTTTTAGAATTTCGAATTCTTTTTTATGATCATCTGAGTCGGCAGGAATTAAAAAAAGTAAAACCGCATTACGCTCAATATGCCTTAAGAAGCGGTGCCCTAGCCCTTTTCCTTCTGCAGCCCCTTCAATAATACCTGGCAAATCGGCAATACAAAAAGATAAATTATTTCTATATTCTACCATGCCTAGTTGAGGCGTTAAAGTGGTAAAGGCATAATTCGCAATTTTAGGTTTAGCCGCCGTAATAACTGAAAGCAGTGTCGACTTTCCTGCATTCGGAAAACCTACTAAACCTACATCGGCCAATACTTTTAATTCAATATTCTTCCAACCCTCAAAACCATCTTCACCAGGTTGTGCATATTCAGGAACTTGTTGAGTAGGTGTTGCAAAATTACAATTGCCCAGTCCACCACGTCCACCTTTCATCAGTATAATCTCTTGACCGTCTTTTAAAATTTCGCCTTCTACCTTACCTGTTTCTTCATCTCTAGCAATGGTACCTAGTGGCACTTCAATGATTATATCTTTACCATCCTTGCCCGTACATTTATTCTTTGATCCATTCTCGCCATCTTCTGCAATAACATTCTTATAATAGCGTAAGTGTAATAAGGTCCATAACTGCGCATTCCCTCTTAAGATAATATGACCACCACGGCCACCATCGCCTCCATCGGGTCCCCCTTTAGCAGTTAATTTATTGCGTAAAAAATGCTTACAACCTGCCCCTCCATGACCACTATGGGCAAATATGCGGATGTAATCAATAAAATTGTTTCTTTCTGACACTGTGTAATTATGAATGGCAAAGTTAACTAAATCTTGGGTCTATAGCTAGTTTATTATAGTCGCCCAATCATGCAGTTTACTTGTTGGCTTTTAAACCATCAATTAAAATAGCCACCATATTTTGCTCTAATTCAGCAGCATTAATTTTTTTAGTAGATCTATGCCAACTTTCAATACCACTAACGGCATGTAAAAATATTAAAACCACAGTAGGGGCATCAATAGCCTTAATTTCTTTGTTGCGAATGCCTTCTTCAATAATGGCTGCAATCCTTTTGCGGTATACTCTTCGTTGATTTTGATAATTCGATAAATAAGGGTCTGATAAATGTTTCCACTCTCTATCACTTACATATACTTCTTCATAGTGGTGAATCATTTCGCTAATATGAAAGCGTAATAATTTCTCCATTTTTTGTAGTGAACTTATGGGCTCAGATTCTATCTCATCCATTTTCAACACAAATCTATTGGCTACATTAAAAACTAATTCATGTAATAATTCACTCTTCGATTTTATATGATTGTATAAGCTAGCGGCTTCTACGCCTACTGCCTCAGCGAGGTCACGCATACTGGCTGCCTTGTATCCTTTTTCTCTAAACAGAGTGGCTGCTTTACTTACGATGACATCTTTTCTAGACCCGTTTTTCTCTGTTTTTATTCTAGCCATGACCAAAAAATTTGAATGTTTGTTAGTACAAAACTATAGATTTAATTCTTTAAAAACCTCTATTCTTTGAAATAAACTAGCATTTTCGTTAGTTTTTGATTATCAGCTACTTACTGCCTTGCCAGGTATAATTTGAGGTGCACAGAAAGATTTCAATGTATTAATCGTAGTTTCGCAGCTGAAAATTAAAATCATAAACATGTCATTAGTAGTTGTTGGATCTATGGCCTTTGATGCCATCGAAACCCCTTTTGGAAAAAGCGATAGAATTATTGGAGGTGCCGCCACCTATATAGCTTGGTGTGCCTCTAACTTTACCACTGTAAAACAAATTTCAGTAGTAGGTGGAGACTTTCCGCAGTCTGAATTAGATGCCTTAGCAAAAAGAGGTGTTATCCTAGAAGGTGTGCAAATTAAAAAAGACGAGAAAACATTTTTCTGGAGCGGTAAATATCATTTAGATATGAATACCCGTGATACATTAGAAACTCAATTAAATGTATTAGAAAATTTTGAACCCGTTGTTCCAGATAGTTACCAAGACTGCGAAATTTTAATGTTAGGTAATTTAGTACCGGGTGTACAAAGCAGTGTGATTAAGCAAATGAAAAAGCGTCCAAAGTTAATTGTAATGGACACCATGAATTTTTGGATGGAAATAATGATGGACGATTTATTACATACTATTTCTTTAGTAGATGTATTAATGGTCAATGATAGTGAAGCGCGTCAATTAAGTGGTGAGTATAGTTTGGTAAAAGCGGCGAAAAAAATTATGGCCATGGGTCCTAAATATTTAATTATTAAGAAAGGAGAACATGGTGCATTATTATTTCATGGTAATGAAGTGTTCTTCGCTCCTGCTTTACCATTAGAAGAAGTATTTGATCCAACTGGTGCTGGTGATACTTTTGCAGGTGGCTTTGTAGCGCATTTGGCAAAAACAAAAGACTATTCATTCAATAATATGAAGTCGGCTATTATTTTAGGTAGTGCACTAGCAAGCTTCTGCGTAGAGAAATTTGGAACAGAAAGATTAACAGAAATTAGTCCTGCAGATATTAAAGAGCGCGTACAGTCTTTTGTTCAATTAGTGAATTTTGAAATTGAATTAGTATAATATGAAAGTTGCAGTGGTAGGCGCTACGGGTTTAGTGGGCACTAAAATGTTAGAAGTATTAGCGGAAAGGAATTTTCCTATAACTGAATTAATTCCTGTGGCATCGGCACGCTCAAAGGGCAAGGAAATAATATATAAAGGTAAGGCTTATAAAGTAGTAACCATGGAAGAAGGCATTGCGGCAAAACCTGCAGTGGCTTTTTTTTCAGCTGGGGGTAGTACTTCACTTGAGTGGGCACCCAAATTTGCTGCAGCAGGTATTCGTGTTATTGACAACTCTTCTGCATGGAGAATGGATCCCACCAAAAAATTAGTGGTACCAGAAGTAAACGCCTCTGTTTTAACTGCAGATGATTTAATTATTGCGAATCCTAATTGTTCTACTATACAAATGGTGGTGGCATTACAACCCCTTCATGCAAAATATAAAATTAAAAGAGTGGTGGTAAGCACTTATCAAAGTGTAACAGGCACGGGTAAAAAAGCGGTAGACCAATTAATGGAAGAAAGAAAAGGCGTAAAAGTAGGCGCTGATGAAATGGCCTATAAATATACTATTGACTTAAATGCCATTCCTCAAATTGATGTTTTCTTAGAGAATGGTTATACTAAAGAAGAAATGAAAATGGTGAAAGAAACTTGCAAAATTATGCAAGACGATACTATTAAAGTAACCGCTACCACTGTGCGTATTCCGGTAATGGGTGGGCATAGTGAAAGTGTGAATGTGGAATTTGAAAATGAATTTGATTTAAAAGAACTAATAGGCATACTTGCTGCAGCACCTGGTGTGATTGTGCAACAAAATGATGTAGAACAATTTTATCCAATGCCTTTATGGGCCCATGAAAAAGATGATGTATTTGTGGGTCGCTTACGCAGAGATGAAACACAGCCAAAAACTTTGAATATGTGGATTGTAAGTGATAACCTTCGTAAGGGCGCTGCTACCAATGCCATTCAAATTGCTGAATACTTAGCTTTGAAAGGAATTATTTAGTTTCTACAAATAATGTTTTACTAAATATTTAATAGTTAAATACTTTTAATCTTTCGAATTACTATTTATTAAACCAATGACCCCGTTTATGGGGGTCATTGAAAAAATCATAAGAGGGAAAAACTAATAAAAAATAATTTATTTAATTTTTTATTAGTTCCACAAAATCGGCTTCAGATATAATTTTGATGCTAGCTATTTTTTTAGCTTTCTCTAATTTACTACCAGCGTCTTCGCCCACCACTAAATAATTTAATTTACTACTTACTCCACCAAGTATATGGCCACCTCTTGATTCTACCATGGCTTCAGCCTCGGAGCGTTTTAATTGTGTGAGCGTACCGGTAAATAAAAAATTAAGTCCTGCTAAATTACCATCCACTGCGGTATCATTGGTTTGAATCATGTTTAAGCCCAAGCTTTCTAAACTTTGAATGAGTTCAATATTTTTAGGCTCATGAAAGAATTGATAAATGCTGGTAGCTACTTTAATACCCACATCATCAAAGCTTTGTAGTTGTTCTTCTGTGAAATCTTTTAAATCTAATATGTGTTGAATATGACTGGCAATAGTTTTAGCAGTGGTTTCTCCTACAAAGCGAATACCTAATGCATAAATTAAACGGTATAAAGGTTGGGTTTTTGAAATTTCAATAGCGGCATTCAAATTATCAATACTTTTTTTACCAAAACCTTCAAGGCCGGTAATTTTACTAAAGTCCAATTGGTAAAGGGAAGGAATATTGGTGAGTAAGCCTAGTTCATAAAACTTTCTAATATTAGCTTCTCCAAAACTTTTAATATCCATCGCGTCCTTACTCACAAAATGTATAATGCGTTCAATTATTTGGGCAGTACATAAAGGACTATTACATCTCCAAACAGCTTCCGCTTCTTCTTTTTCTAATAATGCATTACATACTGGGCACTGCGTAGGAAATTGAATAATTTTTTCTTTGCCCGTTCTTAATTTGGGAATGGATTGTACAATTTGTGGAATTACATCACCAGCCCTTTCAATAATAACGGTATCACCTAGTCTTAAATCTTTTTCTTTAATATATTCTTGATTATGCATCGAAATACTAGATACGGTTACGCCCCCTAATGCCACCGCTTTTAATTTAGCCACAGGTGTCACCGCACCGGTGCGTCCCACTTGAAATTCTACCGATTCTAAAATAGTGGTGGCTTGTCTTGCTTTAAACTTATAGGCAATGGCCCATCTTGGATGGTGAGAAGTCATACCCAATTTTTCTTGTAAAGCAAAATCGTTGACTTTAATAACAAGTCCATCAATTTCATAAGGAAGTGAATCACGCTGCGCTTCAAACTCGCTACAAAATGCGATGACCTTTTCCACCCCTTTTATAATTTTTCTTTCTTTTTGCGGCGACCTAAAACCCATATTCCATAGTAATTCTAAAGAACCGCTATGGCTACTTAATAAGGGGCTTAGTTTTGTTTTAGGGGCGGGTAAAAAATAACTGATATGATAAATAAAGGCATCTAAATTTCTAGCCGCCACTTCCTTGGGGTCCTTCATTCTTAAACTACCTGCTGCAGCATTGCGTGGATTAGCAAGCGTGGCAATTTGTTTTTCTTTTAATTTCTCATTAAAATCGGCGAATGATTTTTTACTCATAATCACTTCACCTCTAATTTCCATTTGTTGAATCCCGTTTTCAAGTAAAGGAATACTTAAAGGAATGGATCTGATTTGTTTTATATTATTCGTAATATCTTCACCTGCAACTCCATCACCTCTAGTGCAGGCGCGCACTAATAAATCGTTTTCGTAAAGTAGTGAAATACTGGCGCCATCAAATTTGGGTTCCACGCAGTAAGTTATTTCATCAAGGCCAGCTCCTTCTTTTGCTTTGCGATCAAAATCAATTAAGTCTTCTGCATTATAACTATTTTCCAAACTTAACATGGGTACTAAATGTGCTACCGTCTCAAAAGAATTGTTTAAACTATTACCTACTCTTTGGCTAGGGGAGTCTTTGGAAATTAAAGACTCATTCGCTGATTCAATGGTAATTAATTGCTGGTATAATTGATCGTATTCAAAATCGCTAATGAAGGGCTCGCTAGCAACATAATATTGGTACTCATGAAATTTAAGTAAATTCCTTAAGGGGGTTAATTCGATGGTATGGGGCTGCGCAAGGTAGGTCGCAGTAAGGGACTGAAAATTTTGTATTTGGGAGGTATTGTACATGCTGTAAAATGTCTGCTAAAATACAAATTGTTTTATTCTTTTATTTCGTATTTTGAGGATAAGAAATTTTTATTTCTTCTTTTGCTTATGCTTGAACACTCTACATCCGGCGCTTTAACGACTGCTGACCATACCAAGGAGGCGGTATCCTTGGTGGAATCTTATCCTGCAGTACCTCTAACGGTAGATTGTGTGATATTTGGTTTTGACGAAAAACTACTCAAGGTTTTACTTATCAAGAGCGATTTGGCGCAGTTTGCTGAGAAGTACTCTTTATTGGGCGACAATGTTAAATCTAACGAGGATTTGGACGATGCGGCTCATCGGGTACTTTTAGAGAGAACAGGTATGAAGGATGTTTATTTGGAACAGGTGCATAGTTTTGGCAAGCCCCAAAGGCATCCAGGTGGTAGGGTAGTGACAACGGTATACGCTTCTTTATTAAATATAAAACACCACGAATTATCTATCACAGACCATGAATTAAATTGGCACCAAGTGGGACAGCTCGGCGAGATGGCCTTTGACCATAAGGAAATATTAGATGTCTGTGTACATTGGTTACAAAAGAGAATTCAAGAACATCCACTGGCCTTTAATTTACTGCCTAAAAAGTTCTCCTTAAGACAGTTGCAAAATGTATACGAGGCCATCTTAAATTGTCAATTGGACCGTCGCAATTTTAGGAAAAAATTTACTTCCATGGGCTATTTAATAGACACTAACGAAATGGAAGTAAATGTAACGCACCGCCCAGGTAAATTATATACTTTTGACTTTGATGCATATCAACAGCGCAAGAAAAATGGGGTGGGTATTGATTTTTAAAAAATGCGATTGCTTGCCTATAATTTAATACCTTTATTCACTATTTAAACAGGTATTATTATGTTATATTCAATGACGGGATATGGTCGCGCTGAAGCTACTTTTAAAGACAAGACCATTTTGGTGGAAGTGAAATCGCTTAACGGCAAACAATTTGATTTGCGTTTGAATATTCCCTTCATGTTAAAGCCATATGAAGTTGAAATTAGAAATAAGTTAAATGAATCTTTATTAAGAGGAAGTGTAGAGTCTACTATAACTATTAAATCTAATGGCATTTCTAAGCCGGTCACAGTGAATAAAGAATTAGCTAAATCTTATTACCAACCCATTGTGGAACTAGCCGATGAATTGGGTATACCCAAAGAAAATATTTTAAGTACTCTATTAAAAATGCCCGATGTCGTTTCTTCAAGTAGCGAAGTATTGACTGAAGAAGAGTGGAAACAAATTCAAGATTTATTACAAGAAGCCATCAAGGCCTTAATGCAACATCGTTTAGAAGAAGGCAAGTCGGTTGAAAAAGATTTATTAGAGCGTGTAGCAGCCATTGAAATGCATCAAGCAGCTATAGAAAAATTTGAACCCAATAGAAGAGTGAAAATAAAAGAGGGCTTGGTTAAATTATTGGAACAACATGTAGGTCCTGATAAATACGATAACAATAGATTAGAACAAGAGCTTATTTATTATATTGAAAAAATAGATATTTCTGAAGAAAAAGTAAGGTTGAATAATCATTGCACTTATTTCAAAACAGTTTTAAAAGAAGCAGAGGCTTCTAAAGGCAAAAAACTTTCTTTTATTTTACAAGAAATGGGTAGAGAGATTAATACCACTGGCTCTAAGGCCAATGACATGGAAATGCAAAAGTCTGTGATTTTAATGAAAGATGAATTAGAAAAAGCCAAAGAACAAATATTAAACGTTTTATAAAATGGGTTTATTGAAAAATAAAATAGCTTTTATTTTACTAAGCATATTTTTTGTTTTGTCTGGATGTGAGACCAAACAACTTTTTGAACAAAGCACTATTTATCCTAATCATAATTGGCCTTCTAAGCAAGCTACAAAGTATCAGTTTAATGTTACAGATACAGCAGCTGCCTATAAAATATTTTTTGTCATCAGACATCATAATGCCTACCATTATAAAAATATTTGGCTAGATCTTATTATCAAAAGTCCTTCGAATGCTGTTATTAAACAAGTGCTTAATTTAAATTTAGCAGATGATGCAAGAGGCTGGTTAGGCACAGGAATGGATGATATTTATGATCAAAGAATTCCCATGACGGCTACCCCTATTCGTTTCAATAAGGGAATTAATGAAATTACTGTTCAACATACCATGAGAGAGGATCCCTTAGAGAATATTTTATCTACAGGTATTAGAGTAGAAAAAGTAAAACCATGAATTGGAAATTAGTAAAAGTCAATAAATTAAAATTAGTAAGTCTTATTTACTGGGTCTTTCTGACTTACATGATTGCAGCCTTTATTTGGTGGTACGTATCCTTGGAAAAACAAAACAATGAAATTGCGGCTATTAAATTTCAATCTATACAATTAAACGACCCCTCCCTGGCAGCCAAGACCCAGGCTATTCAAAATTTTCAACTAAGAAAGACAAAGCAATTTATTGGAGAGGGGCTAACCATTTTAGTTTTATTCTTATTAGGGGCTATTTATGTATACCGCTCCTTAAAAAAACAATTGCGTTATGCCGACCAGCAACAAAATTTTATGATGGCAGTTACCCATGAGTTAAAAACACCCATTGCCATTTCGCATTTAAATATAGAAACCCTTTTAAAAAGAGACTTAGATACTACGCAACAATTAAAATTATTAGAAGCCACTTTAAAAGAGACAAAAAGATTAGATAGCTTAAGTACAAATATTTTATTGACGGCTCAATTAGATATGGGCCAGTATGAAGCCAATAAGCAATTAGTGAATGTATCTGAACTGCTGAAACAAAATATTAAATCTTTTCAAGAAAGGTATCCTTCTAGAATTTGTAATACCATGATAGAAGACGCAATGGAAATCCAAGGTGAGCCATTATTGATACAATTATTAATTAATAATTTAATTGATAATGCCAATAAGTATGCACCTGTTACGGAACCTATTTATATTCATTTACAATCGAATCAAAATACAATTCAACTTGTTATTAAGGACCAAGGACCAGGTATTGCTGTGGATGATAAAAATAAAGTTTTTGAAAAATTTTATCGTGTAGGCGCTGAAAGTACCAGAACTACAAAGGGCAGTGGATTAGGTCTTTACCTTTGTAAAAAAATTGCTGAATTTCATAACGCGACTATTCAATTAACTACCAACACACCTACTGGAAGTATATTCACTGTTACTTTTTTTATCTAAACACATGAGAAAGTTTGAAATTTTATTAGTAGAGGATGAAGAAAATCTACACGATGCCCTAAAGTTAAATTTAGAGATGGAGGGCTATAGTGTAAGCTCTTCTTATGACGGCGCGCAAGCTTTAAAACAAATACAATCGGCACATTTTGATTTAATTATTTTAGATATTATGCTTCCCTCTTTAGACGGGTTTGCCATAACAGAAACAGTGAGACTCCATAATATAGAAACACCCATTTTAATTTTAAGTGCTAAAAATACAAGTGCCAATAGAGTGCAAGGTTTAAAATTAGGTGCAGATGATTATTTGACCAAGCCGTTTAATTTAGAAGAATTATTATTACGTGTCGCTAAATTAATCCAAAAAACAAATAGTACAATTTTGCAAGCGAAAATGGATGAGTATACATTTGCGGGCCATACACTTAATTTTAAATTACAAGAAGCCATTAATAATAAAGGGGAGAAAATAACTTTAACCAAAAAAGAATCAATGCTGCTGCAACTGCTGATTGAAAATAAAAATACAGTGGTCACTAGAGAAAGAATTTTACAATCTGTATGGGGTTATCAAGTTTTTCCAACCACCCGAACCATCGATAACTTTATTTTAAGTTTTCGTAAATATTTCGAGCAAGATCCAAAATCCCCGGTTCATTTCATTTCTATAAGAGGCCTGGGCTATAAATTCCAAGATTAGTCGCTTTTGAATGCAATCTTTTGTTGCTTTTCGCGTTAATATTAGTAGTTAATATTCACGCATGTCATTGAACTCTATCTTAGATTATTTAGAACCTATCAATTTAGACCTTCTTTCCAAGGACGAAGGCTACAGGGATACCCAATTAGGTAAGCATATCAAGGCCAATGAAGGCAGTCTGCCCGATATTAGCCAGGCAGATATGGTGCTCATTGGGGCAGGAGAATGCAGGGGTGGAGGCTATGCCTTGAATGGACATGAAGCTGCCAATGCAGTGAGAGCTGCCTTGTATTCTCTTTATTATTGGCATACCCAGGTTTCCATTGTTGATTTAGGGAATGTGAAATTGGGCCAGTCTATTCAAGATAGTTATGCAGCCCTTAGAACGGTTATTTCAGAATTATTATTACAAAATAAGAAAGTGGTGATCATGGGTGGTTCTCATGACCTTAGTTTGGCTCAATATCATGCCTATACTTCCATACCTACCTTGGTGAACGCCGTAGTGGTGGATGCAAAGATTGATTTAGACCTTGAGGCCAGGCTTCCAGCCGACCATTTTTTAGAAGAACTATTTACAGGTCTTCCGAATCATTTAAATCATTATGCACATATCGGATTCCAAAGTTATTTTATGCATCCGCATATGTTAGAGACCATCGATAAATTAAGATTTGATTGTTATCGTTTGGGCAAAGTAAGAGAAGATATTGAAGAAATGGAACCTGCTATTAGAGATAGTCATATGATGAGCTTTGATATTAGCGCCATTCAAAATGCACAGGCCCCAGCTAATTTAATTACACCCAATGGTTTCAATGGAGAAGAGGCTTGTATTTTAATGCAGTATGCAGGTATGAGTTGGAAAACTAGCACCATTGGACTATTTGGCTATCAGGCTGAATTAGATAATAATGGTTTGACGGCTATTCAAATGGCACAAATGATTTGGTATGTTTTAGATGGGATTCAGAAAGGAAAAAAAGAATCGCCCTTGTCAGATGCCGAAAGATTTAAAGAATTTCATATTGCTTTTTCAGATATAGAGACAAATTTTTTACAAAGTAAGACTACTGGAAGATGGTGGATGCAAACGCATAATAATCAATGGGCGCCTTGTAGTTATAAAGATTATTTAGTAGCTTCCAATAACGAAATTCCAGAAAGATGGTTAAGAGCATTAGAAAGGGAATAAATTTTTCTACCCTATTTACATTATTTTTATTGTTATCAACTGCTGCTTGTTCTGTACGTCAGGCACAGAAAACTTTATTAGCAGACCCTGCTTTAAAAGGAGCCCATGTAGGAGTAGCAGTCTATAATACTTCTAAAGAAAAATGGGTAGACCGTCACTTAAGCGATTTATACTATACCCCTGCAAGTAATACTAAAATTCTTTCTACTTATTTAGGTATGCGCTTTTTAGGCGATTCCATACCTGGTTGGAAAATGGCTGAAAACAAAGACAGTATTTTTTTATTACCCTTGGGGGATCCTAGTTTTTTACATCCCGATTTTACGTATCAACCTATTGCCGATTTAATTCGTCAAACAAAAAAGCAAGTGGTGCTATGTTTTCCCGATAAGTCGGATGCCTTTGCGATGTATGGAAAGGGTTGGTCCTGGGATGATTATGCTGAAGACTACCAACCAGAAAGAAATAGATTAAATATTTATGGCAATGTGCTTACTGTAACTAAAACAAAAAACGGGGTCAATTTTCAGCCTAGTGTATTTACAAAAAATCAGATAGCGCCTAAAGAATATACGCAGTGGAGCAGGGCTAAATTAGAGAACCAATTTTTTGCCACGGGAAGAACTATTAAAGATACTTTACAACAGATTCCTTTTATAACCGATACTACATATGCTTTAGCAAAAGCATTATTAGAAGATACATTGCATCCTGCATTGCCTATTGCGATTCAAAAAGGGGGGCATCAAAATAATTGGCATATTATCAAAACAGTTCCTACTGATAGTTTATTAAAAATTATGATGCACAGAAGTGATAACTTTTTTGCAGAGCAATTGTTTTTAATGGCAAGTGAGCAAGTTTTAGGCACCATCAATGAGGATGCCTTAATAGATACTATTTTAAAATCAGAGTTTAGTTTTTTCCCTCAACCCACTCAATGGGCAGATGGAAGTGGGCTGAGCAGATTTAATTTAAATACCCCTGAAAACTATGTGGCCTTATTAAAAAAAATGGAAAATGATTTTAGCTTAACACGTATTAAAGGTGTTTTTGCGCAAGGAGGCAAGGGAACTTTATCTGCTTATTATAAAAATATTCCAGGAGAATTATATGCGAAAACAGGCACCCTAGGCAATCAAGTTGCACTTAGTGGTTATATCATAACTAATAAAGGAACGCATTTATTATTTTCGGTACTAGTGGCAAATCATATTAGCCCTAGCAGTACTCCAGTAAGAAAAGCAGTGGAAGCTTATTTAACAAGTATTATGAAGTTGAACTAGTAGGAATTGAAATAGCAGCGCTTGAACTTATTTACTAAACAATCCATCTAAATAATCCTCCTTTAATTCAACATAGGTAGGGGCACCAGAAGCAGTAATGGTGGGAATATCGCAGTCTGATAAAGATTCTATCAAGGCATGCATTTCTTTATGACTTAATGCTTGGCCTGCTTTAATGGCCATTTGACGGGCCATGCAGCGAATGAGCTTTTCTCTTTTGCTAAATTTAATATCACCACTAAAATGTTTGAACTGTTCTAGTAGTAATTCAATTGCATTTTTCTCGTTACCTGAAATCACATCGGCAGGTATACCTTGTATAATAAAACTATTTTGACCAAAGGGTTCAATTTCATATCCAATAAGGGCAAGGTCTTCAATAATATCTTCTAGCAGTATGGCATCACTCACACTTAGTTCTAATACCACAGGGAATAAACTTTTTTGAGTCGCATGAGGCTGTGCGCTTGCCTTTTGGAATTTTTCATACAAGACTCTCTCGTGTGCTAACTGTTGGTGAATTATAATTACCCCACTTTGCGATGGGGCTAATATATATGTTTGATGCAATTGAAGTAGGCTTGCTGTTTCTTCTATTTGTAGGGGGTTGCCTTCTTTATACAAACCCATCGATGAAGCTTTTACAATATAAGATTCGCCAGCTGCATCCAACCCTTCATTCGAAGAAGGAATATCTGTAAAGAAACTTTTCCAGTCTTGCTTGGAAGCATTCTCGCTTCTTGAAATTAAATGCGCCTGATTTTTTTTGCTAAAGCCTTCATACAAGGACTGCTTAGTGGTATTATTGTATTTTTCGTCTGTAAAAGGTTTTTGAATGGCATCTAATTGTTGAATATTCGCATCCAAAGAAAAATCTAAAGAAGGAGCTACACTAAATTGCGCTAAAGCATGTCGAACGGCTGCTTGCACAAAGGCGTAAATTATTTTATCGTCTTCAAATTTTATTTCTTGCTTGGTAGGGTGCACGTTAATGTCTACTTGTGCGGGATCTACATCAATATATAATAAATAACTAGGAAAATTTTCTTTAGCAATTAAACCTTCAAAGGCATTGGCAACCGCATGATGCAAATAAGCACTTTTAATAAAACGACGGTTTACAAAAAAGTACTGATCGCTTCTTGTTTTTTTAGCGGTATCTGGTTTGCCTACAAAGCCTGTAATAGTTAAGTAGTCGGTTTTTTCACCCACTGTTACAAGTTTCGATTGATAAGCATTACCTAAAACCTGAATGGCTCTTTGTTTAAAAGGGCCACCCTCCCAATGATATACATCTTGTCCATTGCTAGACAAACTAAAATAAATTTCAGGAAAGGCGAGGGCTACTCTTGTAAATTCTTCAATAATATGTTTAAGCTCGGCGCTATTACTTTTTAAAAAATTTCTTCTAGCAGGCACATTAAAAAATAAATTTTTCATACTAATACTCGTACCTACTGGACAAGCAACAGCACTTGTATCTGTCACTTTACTATTTTCAATTTCTACAGCTGTGCCCATTTCATCTTCCGCTCTTCTCGTTTTTAAACTTACTTGTGCAACGGCTGCAATAGAAGCCAAGGCTTCTCCACGAAAACCCATGGTTCTGATTTGAAATAAATCCTCGATGGTACTTATTTTACTAGTGGCATGACGAGCAAATGCATTTTGTGCATCACTGGCATTCATGCCCTTGCCATTATCAATGACTTGAATCAGGGCCTTGCCCGCATCGTTGACGAGTAATTTAATTTCGGTGGCACCGGCGTCAACCGCATTTTCTAATAGTTCCTTTACCGCGCTGGCAGGTCTTTGTATAACCTCACCTGCCGCAATTTGATTGGCTATGTGGTCTGGCAGTAAATGAATGGTATCGGGCAATTTTAGTCGCTTTTGAAGTGTGTAAAAGTAGTAAATTTGCCACTTAAAATACCATATAATGACAAGAACAGCAGACATTCAAAAACTAAGCCATCAGTTTCTTCCTACCGATGCTGTTTTAACCAATTGGGAGGGCCTGGAGCCTTATTTTAAGACCTTATTAGGTCAAGATTTAGATTCTGTTGCCACCCTTGAAAAATGGCTTCAAAACCTAAGTGAACTAGAAGCCTTTATTAGTGAAGATGCTTGTTGGAGACAAATCAAAATGACCTGCGATACCACCGATAAATCTTTAGAAGAGTCCTTCAATTATTTCTGCATGGAGATTCAGCCTAAAATGCAACCCTATGCAGATGCACTTAATAAAAAATTAATCGCCTGTCCACATACGGCTGAGCTGAATCAATCTGCTTATTTTACTTATTTACGTTCGGTTAAAAAAAGCATTGAATTATTTAGAGAAGAAAATATTCCTATTCAAGCGGAGTTAAGTGTATTACAACAACAATATGGAACCATTGCTGGAAAAATGACTATTCAATTTAAGGAGCAAGAATATACATTGCAACAAGCAGCTCAGTTCTTAGAAAGTCCAGATAGAGCTATTCGTGAAGAAGTTTATCTAAAAATACAAGAGCGTCGTTTGCAAGATCAAACCAGTATGCATGATTTATTTACTAGCTTGATTCAAAAAAGAAATCAGGTAGCTATCAATGCAGGCTTTGCTAATTATAGAGATTATAAATTTCAAGAGTTGGGAAGATTTGACTATGCTAAAGAGGACTGCTATCAATTTCATGAAGCCATTAAATTACATGTACTTCCACTGATTGATAAAATTTATGCACGCAAAAAAAAGAAATTAGGACTTACTACTTTAAAGCCTTGGGATACAGAAGCAGAGCCAGCAGGCGTAGCTCCTTTAAAGCCATTTACAGACGGCAAAGATTTATACAATAAATCAGTGGCTTGTTTTGAAAAACTGAATCCATTTTTTGCAGACTGCTTGCGCAAGATGGATGAGCTTAAACATTTTGATTTAGAAAGTAGAAAAGGAAAAGCGCCGGGTGGGTATAATTGTCCCTTGGCTGAATCGGGTGCGCCATTTATTTTTATGAATGCAGCCGGTCAAATGAGTGATGTGACTACCATGGTGCATGAAGGCGGCCACGCTATACATTCTTTTTTAGCGCACCCACTTTCATTAACTGCTTTTAAAGAGTATCCCATGGAAATGGCTGAAGTAGCAAGTATGTCAATGGAATTATTTACCATGAATCATTGGCAAAGCTTTTTTGACAACGAAGAAGATTTAAATAGAGCCAAAGAACATCAGTTAGAAAGAACCATTACTATTTTTCCTTGGATTGCTATTATTGATAAGTTTCAACATTGGGTTTATGAAAATCCTATGCATACAATAGAACAGCGTACTGCTTCTTGGAAAAATATTGTAGCAGAATTTTCAACAGACAGCATTGACTATTCAGGTTTAGATATGTATAGAGCTATTGGATGGCAAAGACAACTGCATTTATTTGAAGTGCCTTTTTATTATATAGAATACGGTATTGCACAATTAGGTGCTATTGGGATGTGGATGCAATATCAAAAAAATCCAACGCAGGCTTTAGAGAATTATATGAATGCCTTAAGCTTAGGTGGTACAAAAACCTTACCTGAATTATATAAAACAGCAGGAATTGAATTTAATTTCTCACCCGATTATGTAAAAAACTTGATGGATTTTACGAATCAGGAATTAGAAAAATTATACGATTAATTAATTTGCGCTTGGATTCGATGGTCCGTTGCTCGGTCCGTTGCTCGGTCCGTTAGAGGGTCCATTATTAGGTCTTGGTCCGTTATTGGGTCTTGGACCATTATTAGGTCTTGGTCCGTTGTTTGGTCTTGGTCCGTTATTGGGTCTATTGTTGGGCCCGTTGTTAGGACGGTTATCGTTTCTTTGTTGAGGACCATTGTTAGGTCTTGGTCCGTTATTAGGTCTATTGTTGGGCCCGTTGTTAGGACGGTTATCGTTTCTTTGTTGGTCTTTTCTTCTGCGATCATTCTTTTCCAATGAACGTAAACTTATCTGACCTACTAATTCTACAAATTCTGGTTCTACCTCTTTATTTTTACTAGCAATTTCCACCGCTTGTAATTCCTCTACTGCAATGCCTTGCTTATTTAATTTTTTAATTTCAATAACGCGGTCAATCGTTAAAGGAAAATGTTTGGTATTATTAGGAAGGGTATACCACATTAAATTTTTAAAAATATCTTTTTTAATTAAAAAGGCCTGACCCATCACTGTTTGAAGCGTATCTGCATAATCAGGGAAACCTTGTAGGGCGTCTAAATAAGTATCTAATTCAAAATTCAAACAACATTTTAATCGACCACATTGTCCACTCAACTTTGTTTGGTTGATAGATAAGTTTTGATAACGCGCAGCAGTCGTGTTCACGCTTTTGAAATCGTGTAACCAAGTACTGCAACAAAGTTCTCTTCCACAACTTCCAATACCACCTACTTTAGCGGCTTCTTGTCTAATACCTATTTGACGCATTTCCACTTTTACTTTAAACTCACCAGCAAAAGTTCTAATTAATTCTCTAAAGTCAATTCTATCATCAGCTGTATAAAAGAAAGTTCCTTTTTTACCATCGGCCTGTAATTCCACTTCACTTAATTTCATTTCCAATCGAAGGTCTCTAGCAGCGGCACGACTACGAGACAACATAGCGGCTTCTCTACTTTTGCTAATATGGTAAGTTTCTAAATCTCTTTCGTTACTTGCTCTTAAAATCTTTTTCATTTCAGGGCTGAACTCATCGGTGCCTCTTTTCTTTAATTGTATACGCACCAATTCACCCGTCAAGGCAATCTCCCCTAGGTCAAAACCATTGACGCCTTCTACGGTAACGTAGTCGCCTTTTTCAAAATGTTGTGAGGTGGTGTTTCTAAAGAATTCTTTTCTACTGCCTTGTTTGAAGCTAACTTCTACTACTTTGCATTGTGTAGCGGCATCGTCGATAGGTAAATCGCGTAACCAATCATGGACATTTAGTCTATTACAACCTCCTGTACTACAGCCTCCATTACTTTTACACCCGTTTGGTGTTCCTGTTCCACAAGATCCACATCCCATATTATGTAAGTTCTACTGTTAATAATAAAATACCGTGCCTTGCTTCTTTTCTCTGGTTCTCTCGCTTACTTGCTAGGCTTCTGTCAAAATTAAGGTTTTGTTCTGAATGATATGATAGAACTTGATACCCAAGGCCATAAATAGCATTTTTGGGTTGGCATTTCTCTCAATATAGTAGGTAGCCTTGTCTATTTCTTGAATAATGGCCTCCATTTGCCCTACACTAGCTATCTTATTGATTCTTAAGGCGAAATCCTTTAAATCGGGGTCTAAAGGCAGGTCGGTACCCAATATTTTTAAACGAATACTTTGCTCCAGTAAATGGTTAAAATACTTCAAAAACTGCTTCTGAGGCTCCCTGCCCATTTTACTGGTCTCATCTACCCATTTTACCTGGGCC
Organism: Sediminibacterium sp.; assembly: GCA_021300455.1. Classification (GTDB taxonomy): domain Bacteria; phylum Bacteroidota; class Bacteroidia; order Chitinophagales; family Chitinophagaceae; genus Sediminibacterium. The sequence continues at coordinate 25,305 of JAJTDP010000009.1, forward strand.
ACTGGCCCATTTTTCAAAATGGCGTTTAACCACTCTCTTATTTGGCTGAGGTAGTCGGCATCGCTATGTTGTAATAAATGAAGGGCTTCTCTATAATTACCATCAGACATAGAAGCAATCTGTGCTGCTTTTTCTTTTTCAATTTGTCCTTTACTAATTAAAGCGGCTTCAATTTCATTACTTGCTAATCGAGGCACTTTAATAAATTGACATCTGCTTAAAATAGTAGGTAAAATATTTTCTTCACTGGCAGCTACTAAAATAATAATGGTATTGTCTGGAGGTTCTTCAATTAATTTTAAAAGTATATTCCCTTCCTTGCCTAAGTATTCGGGCATCCACATCACGAGTACCTTATAAGCACTTTCAAAACTTTTAAAAGATAATTTTTTTTTCACTTCAGCACACTCAGCAGCGCTAATATTACCTTGTTTGTTTTCGGCTTTGATAAATTGTAACCAATCAAAAACATTTCCATAAGGATAGCCCATGATAAATTCTCTCCACTCTTCAATATAATTAGCACTTAAATTTTTTTCTCCTGGCTTTTCTGTAATGGAGGGAAATGAAAAATGTAAATCGGGGTGCATGAGTTTACTAGCTCTATGATAAGCGGGTAAATCTTGTATTTGATCTGGTGTGTAGAAAGTATCTGCTTGCACTGCTGTAGTGGCCCCTCCAAATAAATCATCCGCCGCATTTTCATGGGTAGCAGGCAAACTTACAATGTATTGTGCAAAAGCAATGGCCAAAGGCAATGCCCCTGCGCCTTCTGGGCCTGCAAATAATAAAGCATGACTTAGTCTTTTTTGTTCTACTAAGTGAACTAATTGCTTTTTTAATGCCTCCTGACCTATGACTTCGCTGAATAACATGCAACGAAGATAATGGATAGTTTATAAAAGCCGGCTAAAAAACAGCCCTAGAGATTTATTTCAAATAGGATAAAATAGACTCGCTATCTGGCTTAACGTTGCTTGGAAAATAAGCCATCATTTTGCCATTTTCATCAATTAAAAACTTATTAAAATTCCAGGAAATACTAGCATCTAAAATGCCATTTTTAGATTTCTGTGTAAGCCATTGATAAATAGGTGCAGCATTGCTTCCTTTTACATCAATTTTATCAGCTAAAGGAAAGCTAACACCATAATTTTTTTTACAAAAATCTGCAATCTCTTCATTAGTTCCTGCTTCTTGTCCGCCGAATTGGTTGCAAGGAAATCCTATGATCACTAATTTATCTTTATACTGCTCATATACTTTTTCTAAACTTTCGTATTGAGGGGTATAACCACATTTTGAGGCGGTGTTGACAATTAATATTTTTTTGCCTTTGAAGCTGGCTAGGCTTAAGTTTTTACCATCAATACTTTTTACGGTAAAACTATGTATGCTTTGAGCGTTAGTAGTTAGTACAGAGGCCATAAGTAAAATGCTTAATAATATTTTCATAGTGTTTGAATTTTGCACAATGAATATAACAAAATTATTTAGAAAAAGTTGACTAGATCGTATAAGCGGCAGCCACCAAGCTAAGGGAATGAGGCCTAGCCTCGCTTAGTATATACTTACAAACAGATTCAATAGTGGCCCCTGTAGTAATGACATCATCCACTACTAATACATTTTTTTCAGCTATTTGAGTAGGGTCAATGATAGAGTAGTTTTGAGGGCCAAGCTGGGTTCTTTGAATTCTATCCTTACTGGTTTGACTGATTGCATTTTTGTGCTTCATTAGCATAGGAAGAATTTGAATATGTGGAAGTTTTTCTTGAATGCCTTCGCAAATAAGGAGAGCTTGGTTATAGCCTCTTGCCCTTTGTTTGTTTTTACTTATGGGAATAGGAATCATGCAATCAATATTTTTAAATCTTTGGCTATGGAGCATATCCCTCCCAATGATATTGCCTAGTAGCCTGCCTGCTTTTTTTTGATTTTTATATTTTAAAGCAAAAACCAAAGACTGCACAATACTGTCCTTGGTAAAAAATAAACTGGCGCCCGCTTCATGCAGGGGTACTCTTCCCCAAAATATTTTTTCAATGGTATTTTGTGCAATGGGTAAAAAATGAGTATAGGGTAAATTTTTTTCACAGGCGGCGCATAAAATATTTGCTGAGGGTAGCTCTTCGCTGCCGCAATGCATACAAATATGCGGGTAGAATAAATGTAAAAATCCTGTACTGTATGCTTGAAGACGATTAAGAAAGGTTCTAATGAATGTAAGTGGTAATTTTATGTACGTTAACTTAGGCATTGAAGAAGAGCTTATAGGCTTCTTCTACTGTTTCTACTGCTACCACGCTAATGCCTAATTTTTTAGTATCAATTCCTTTTTGATTAAAGCTTGAAATAATTATTTTTTCAAAGCCTAATTTTTCAGCCTCTGCAATTCTTTGTTGAATTCTATTGACTGCTCTAATTTCTCCATTCAGTCCTACTTCACCTGCAAAGCAAATGCCTTGAGGAAGGGGTAGGTCTTCAAAAGAAGAAAGTAAGGCAAGTATAATGGCCAAGTCCATGGATGGATCTTCTATTTTTAAACCTCCTGCAATATTTACAAAAACATCCTTCATGCCAAAAGCAAAGCCACCTCTTTTTTCTAAAACGGCTAATAAAAGTTGTAGCCTTCTTAAATCAAAACCAGTAACCGTTCTTTGGGGTGTGCCATAAACACTTTGGGTAACTAAGGCTTGCACTTCTATTAATAAAGGACGCATGCCTTCCATAGAAGCAGCAATAGTACTACCACTTAATGCATCATTTCTTTGGGCTATTAAAAAAGCAGAAGGGTTGGTCACTACTTTCATACCCTCGCTAGTCATTTCATAAATACCTAATTCACTCGTACCACCGAATCTGTTTTTTAAAGTGCGTAACATTCTATAAGCGTAATGTCTATCTCCTTCAAATTGCAATACGGTATCCACCATATGCTCTAATATTTTTGGTCCTGCTATGGTTCCTTCTTTGGTAATATGGCCAATTAAAAAAACCGGCGTGCCTGTTTCTTTTGCAAAGCGTTGAAACTCTGCAGCAGTTTGTTTTATTTGAGAGACGCTACCAGCCGCCGCTTCAATGACATTGGATTCTAAGGTTTGTATAGAATCGACAATGACCACCGTGGGCTTTAATTTTTTGATGGCTTTAAAAATTGCCGCCGTATGTGTTTCGGTTAATAAAAAGAATTGATCGTTTTTGATATTCAATCTATCGGCGCGCATTTTAATTTGCTGAATACTTTCTTCCCCGCTGATATATAAAACCACTTGCTCCTTCATTAAAAGACCTTGTTGTAAAAACAAAGTACTTTTTCCAATGCCGGGCTCGCCTGCTACAAGTATGATGGAGCCTAGTACAATACCGCCTCCTAATACTCTGTTTAATTCAGCGTCGCCGCTGTCAATTCTTTTTTCTGATAAACTATTGACTTCGTTAATGGCAATAACAGTAGTACCTTTTTGATTCGTATGGTACTCTTCCCAAGTATTTTCTTTTTCCTTGCCGCTGTCAATTAATTCTTCGGTAAAGGTGTTCCACTCATTGCAAGAAGGACATTTGCCCGCCCACTTGGTGGATTCGTATCCACAATTATTGCAAAAGAAAGCAGATTTAGATTTACTCATTTAATAAAGATATGGCAGTAAAGATAATGGCAAAAATAAAACCAAGTCAAGTAAAAGCCGAAATTTCCTTAGAACTTGATCTCTTCTTGTTGATCGTCTAAGAAGCGGTATTCTACCAAATGACTCGTATTCGAAGCCTGGGAGCTTAATTTAATCTTATACTTCTTTTTCCAACGCTTAATGATACTGGTGAAAACACCCTTGGTTAAATGTGAATGTATAATGGGATGCACCAATATAGTCAATGACTTATGTCCATGCGTTGTTAAATAAGCTATTTTTTTCTCCATCTCGTCTTCTAATAATAAGGCAGATGTAATTTTACCTGTACCTACACAAGCAGGACAATCCTCCGAGGTATTGATATTCACTTCAGGTCTAATTCTTTGACGAGTGGCTTGTAATAAACCAAACTTTGAAATAGGTAGAACAGTATGTCTTGCTCTATCTGTCTTCATATAATCTTCTAAGGCTTCTTGTACTTTTTTGCGGTTTTCAGGAAGTTTCATATCAATGAAATCAACCACGATAATACCACCAATATCTCTTAGTCTTAATTGTCTAGCAATCTCTTCTGCTGCTTCTAAATTGGTTTGAAGGGCATTTTCTTCTTGGTTATTGCTCACACTTTTAAAGCCAGAGTTCACATCAATTACATGTAGCGCTTCAGTATGTTCAATAATTAAGTAGGCACCACTATTTAAATTCACTGTTTTACCAAAAGAAGATTTTACTTGTTTGGTAATACCGTACTGATCAAAAATAGCATGGTCACCCGTATACATGGAAAGGATATTCGCTTTCTGTGGGGCTATTCTTTGTAAATAACTTAAAGTGATATCGAATATCTTTTTATCATTGACTACAATTTTATTAAAGTCTTCGTTTAATAAATCTCTAAGTATACTTGTAGTTTTACTTTCTTCATTCATAATTCTAGTGGGAGGCATTGCTCCTTTCAAATTAGATTGAATATTTTTCCAGTTCTGAGTAAGCGTTAATAAATCTTCATGTAATTCTGCAGTAGACTTTCCTTCCGCAGCGGTTCTCACAATCACTCCAAAATTCTTAGGTCTTACTGCTTCAAATATTTTTTGTAAGCGTTTGCGTTCTTCGCCTGAATGAATTTTTTTAGAAACTGCTACAATTTCATTAAATGGTGTAAGCACTACAAAGCGACCAGCCAAAGAAATCTCACAAGTAAGCCTCGGCCCTTTGGCAGCAATAGGCTCTTTTAAAATTTGTACTAAAATATGGGGCTTACCATTCAATACTTCGCTAATCTTTCCTGTTTTTATAATTTCAGGAGCTGATTGAAATTTTGCAAAATCAAATTGATTGTTTTCATCGGCAGTAGCGAGCTGTGTATACTTTATAATTGATTTGATATAGGGACTAAGATCGGTGTAATGCAAAAAGGCATCTTTTTCAAAGCCCACATCCACGAAGGCCGCATTCAGTCCTGGAATAATTTTTTTGACTTTACCTAAATACAAGTCTCCTACAGACCAACGTGCATCTAGTTTTTCGTTATGTATTTCAACTAACTTTTTTTCCTCTAATAAGGCAATTTCAACTCCTTCAGGGGAGCTGTTAATAATTAAATCTTTGTTCACGATAGCAACTTTTGAAAACAGGTAGCCCACAAAATAGCGGAACTGCTGTTTTATTTTTTTTGAGACACATCCACTTTACAAAGGAAGGAAAAGGTAAAGGTAAAGTTGCTTAGTAGATAAGTGGTGTGTGATTTGAAAAGAAGACAAGCGTATTTAGTTAATTAAATGCGCTTGTCTTAGGATAGAGAACTATTTGTTCTTTTTCTTATGACGATTCTTTCTTAAACGTTTTTTTCTTTTGTGCGTCGCAATTTTATGACGCTTTCTTTTTTTACCACAAGGCATGTCGAATAATTTTTGTTATAAAATGTTATTTCTTTAATTCTTGAATTCTCTTAGTCACTGCTTCTTTCGCTTGGGGGATATTTACCTTTTCTCTCACTTTGGTATACCACTCAATGGCGCTATTTTTTTGGTTGGTCAATTCATAACACTCAGCCAGGTTTACCATGGCTTCAATGTTATTGGGTTCAAGTTTGATTATGATTAAAAAACGTTCGATGGCTTTTTCATACTGTCCCGATTTCTTACCCCCTAATGCTAAAATAAGTTGGCCATAAGTATTTTGTGGATTTTTGTCCACCACTTCTTTCACCTTCAAAATGCCTTGCATTGGATTGTCTGAAATATTTCCAAACAAGTAGCAGGCACCTAAATTTATTTTTGATGTATCATTTATAGGATTGATAACCAATGCTTTCTCTAAAAGAACTTTTGCATTTAGTGCCATCCATTTCTGAAGGGCAGGTGGTGCGTCAGGCGTTGTTAAGTTATTTACCAACAGCTGGGCTGCAAAAGTGAGGCTTTTTTCAGTATTTTCCAACAAAGCAGCACTGTAAGTGTAATATAAATAAGGTTCAATGCGTTGAGCCGAATCTGCCCAATATTGAATGAGGTTTTTGTAAGCCTTCAAACTATCGCTTACGGTTTTTGAAGTAACTAGTTGATTTTCAATAGACAACAATACAATTTTTTGATCTGCATTGAGATTTAGCTTAGCGCCATCTACAATGGATTTAGAGCTAAGTTCTTCATTAGCAGCTATTTGGCTAGATGCTGATGGATCAGTTTTTTTAGATTTGGGAACTAAAAAGTAGAGGATGCTTATTAAAAGCAAGCCAACAAAAACAACAATAATCTGTGGTTTCTTCAAAATAGGTCAATTTCTCGCAAAGGTAAGTTACTTAAGTTTGCTTTTAACCTCGTTTACAAATTCTTTTGCTGGTTTGAATGCAGGAATAAAATGTTCTGGAATTTGAACAGCAATATTCTTTTTAATATTACGTCCAATTTTAGCGGCTCTTTTCTTAGTAATAAAGCTGCCAAAGCCACGTATGTATATGTTTTGGCCGTTCGCTAAGTTTTCTTTCACTTCCTTAAACATAGTTTCTAAAGTAACTAATACGTCCACTTTAGGGATTCCAGTTTTTTCAGAAATTTGATTGATAAGATCAGACTTTCTCATGAAGTTTAATTTTGGTGTTCGGTATTAAAAATAAATTAAATTTTACCTTTCTACAACTATATTCCAATATTTTTATCCATTTTAGCCCATAATTCTAAGCGTATATACATATAAATTATTTATATATAATATT
>JAJTDP010000041.1 GCA_021300455.1 Sediminibacterium sp.
TGTTGGTAGCCTGCCTCATTTAATAATTTTCTAACGTAGGTGAAAAATTCAATATGACCACCCTGATAAGAAGTAATGGCAATACCTTGTACATCTTCTTCAATTGCAGCAGCTACAATTTCTTGTGCGGAACGATTGTGTCCAAAATGAATAATCTCTGCGCCTTTTTCTTGGAGTACACGACGCATAATATTAATGGAGGCATCATGTCCATCAAATAAACTGGTGGAAGTAAGGATACGTATATTATTCATACTATAAAGCTAACAAATGTTAGCAACATAACAAATAAAAACAAAAATTTAAACAGAGAAAAAATAACTATCCATTTTTAGCAGCCTGCAATTTGGCCGCTGCAATAAAATGCACAAATAATGGCGCAGGATCCTCCACCGTACTTTTTAATTCCGGATGGTATTGAACTCCAATAAAAAATGGATGATTAGGTAGTTCTACAATTTCCACAAGACCTAGTTCTGGGTTCAAACCACTTGTCACCATTCCATTTTTTTGGAATAATTTTAAGAAGGTATTATTAAATTCATAGCGGTGTCTATGTCTTTCATGAATATTAGTACTGCCATAAATTTTATAGGCTAGCGTATCCTTTGAAATGGTACAAGGATAAGAACCTAAACGCATGGTTCCACCCTTCATGGTAACTCCCTTTTGATCTTCCATCATATCAATTACTGGATGTTCAGTATTTGCATCCATTTCAACAGAGTGTGCCCCTTTTAAATGTAAAATATTACGGGCAAATTCAATAACGGCCATTTGCATTCCTAAACAAATTCCAAAGAAAGGTAAATTATTTTCTCTTGCATATTTTACCGCTACAATTTTTCCTTCAACACCTCTATTACCAAAACCAGGTGCCACTAATAAACCATGCAAGCCTGCTAATTGTTCATTTACATTCTCATCCGTTATATTTTCACTATGAACATTCACCACATTTACTTTTACTTCATTCATCGCACCTGCATGAACAAAACTTTCTAAGATAGATTTATACGCATCTTGTAGTTCAATATACTTTCCAATAAGTCCTATGTTCACCGTGCTTTTAGGATGTTTTAACTTATCTAAAAAAATATTCCACTTCGTTAAATCTGGCTCCTTAAATTTTTGAATATTTAATTTCTTAAGTACAATTAAATCTAATTGCTCTTTTTGCATTAATAAAGGCACTTCATAAATAGTACTGGCATCTAAAGACTCTATTACATTACCTGCTTTTACATTACAGAATAAAGCAATTTTATTTTTGATATCATCATTTAATGGATGTTCTGTTCTACAAACAATTACATCGGGATGTACTCCTGTTTCACTTAACATTCTAACACTATGTTGAGTAGGCTTTGTTTTTAATTCTTTTGCTGCACTTAAGTAAGGAATTAAGGTTAAATGAACTACCATCACATCTTCTTCTGGTAATTCCCATTGAATTTGACGCACGGTTTCAATAAAAGGGGTGCTTTCAATATCACCCACCGTTCCACCAATTTCTGTAATCACAATATCAAACTTACCATCTTGTCCTAACAATAACATTCGGCGCTTAATCTCATCGGTAATATGCGGAACCACTTGTACTGTTTTACCTAAAAATTCACCGGCTCTTTCTTTATTAATAACTGTTTGATAAATTCTACCTGTAGTGACATTATTCGCTTGTGAAGTAGCTGTGTTTAAAAAACGCTCATAGTGGCCTAAATCTAAATCGGTTTCTGCTCCATCTTCTGTTACATAACACTCTCCATGCTCGTAGGGGTTCAAAGTACCTGGATCCACATTAATATAGGGATCAAATTTTTGTATCGTAGTAGTAAAACCTCTTGCTTGCAATAATTTTGCCAAAGAAGCGGCAATGATGCCCTTACCTAAACTACTCGTTACACCGCCTGTTACAAATACATACTTTGCCATACTATTATTAGTTCATTTTTTGAAAATAGAATTTACCCAATAGAAATATGCTATTGCGCAGAAACCAATTTCAAAATGGTTAAATTACTTTTTTGGACCTATCTTTATTTGGAAAAATTCTTAGAGGTCGTACAAAACTACGCCAAAAAAGGGCGTCAACAAAATCATAGCTTAGGCTTAACAATAAATGTTTATAACTGTTATATAAAAGTGAACATCTTCAATTAAAATAAATAAAAACTAATGAAAAAAGCCATTTACGTCCTTTTAAGCGTCCTTTTGACAGCTAGTTTAATTAGCTGGAATTGGACGAAAACCCAACACCCCACAGTAGAAAAAGCTGAAGTAATTGAGTGCTTGAATATGGAAACACAACAAGCCTATCAATCAGAGGCGGGCACCCCAGCTTTTGCTGCTATGCACCCTTCTCCAATGGTAGTGAATCCAGAAAACCTATTGGGAAAAATGATGTCTTTTGATGCTGCCGATGGTAAGCCAGCCAATGCTTATTTTATTGCTGCTAAAAAGAAATCCAATAAATATTTAATTGTGATTCAAGAATGGTGGGGACTAAATGATAATGTGAAAATGGAGTCTGATAAATATTATACTGACTTAGGAGATGTGAATGTAATTGCTGTAGATATGTATGATGGTAAAGTGGCTGCTACACCAGATAGTGCTATGAAATTAATGCGCGGTGCAGATATGGGAAGAATGACTGCCATTATGCAAGGGGCTATTAAGTACGCAGGTAGCAAAGCGTCAATATATAGTGTGGGTTGGTGATTTGGTGGCCTGTGGAGTTTGCAAACTGCCATACTTGCTGGACCACAAGCTAAAGGATCAGTTATGTATTATGGTAGACCAGAATCCAATATGGAAAAATTAAAATCTATTCAATGTGATATCATTGGATTTTTTGGCAACTTAGATCAAAGCCCTTCACCCACCATGGTGAATGATTTTGAAAAGAATATGAAAGAAGCTGGTAAGAATTTATCTGTGAACAGATATCAAGCGGGTCATGGCTTTGCGAATCCAAGTAATCCAAGTTATAATGCTGCAGCTAAAGAAGATGCATATGCGAAAGCCATTGCATTTTTAAAAGCACACTAATTTTTTTGTACGTAAACTAAATAGATTTTCAACGCCTCCCTGGGAGGAAGCCAAAGTGCGGCTAATGGAAATTTTACTTAATCTTACAATGAAATAACTAAATAAATAATTTCAACGCCTCCCTGGCAAGCAGCCAAAGTACGGCTTTTGGAAATTATTTATTTAGCTTCATTGTGACATATCTTGTTATATTACATATCCTTTTTAATCTTCTGAAAGCTGGTCGTTAAGTCACTTATTATTGAAACTAGCATCATTTGAATTAACAATTATTTCGAGACGAGCTTTCGAGCATTGCGCAGAGCGAGGCGAGAAATAGATTTTTAATTCAAATGAAATAAATGAAGTACTAGGAATAGTCTAATGAACTTTTAGATCAAATCTAAAGAATTGAAAAATTAATAACCCTGCCCGAAAAGCAAATAATTTTTTACATAGTCTTCAACACCCTCTTCAAGAGTTGAGAATGGCTTATCATATCCTGCAGCTCGCAGTTTTGCCATGTTGGCTTCTGTAAAATATTGATATTTATCTCTAATATCCAAAGGCATATCAATGAATTCAATATTAGGTTTTAAACCTTGTGCTATAAAAGTATTGGCAGCTAAATCATAAAAGCTTCTAGCCTTTCCAGTACCTAAATTATATAAACCATTTTTGGCTATTGTCCAATTGGATGCAAACATTTCATGCATCATCCATCCAATCACATTTACTAAGTCTTTCACATAAATAAAATCTCTTAGTTGTTCTCCGTCTTTAAAATCGGAGCGGTGACTTTTAAATAATTTAACCAAGCCCGTTTCTTTGATTTGATTGAAGGCATGAAAAATTACACTGGCCATTCTAGCCTTATGCCCTTCGTTAGGACCATAGACATTAAAGAATTTCAAGCCTGTCCATAAAGGAGGTTGCTCGATTTGCGTAGTCGCCCATTTATCAAATTCATTTTTACTTACACCATAAGGATTCAGTGGAACCAATTGATCTAAGATGGTATGGCTATCTTCATAGCCATGTTCACCACTACCATAAGTAGCAGCAGAAGAAGCATAAATAAGTGGGATTTGTTTTCTAGTAGCGTAATGCCAAAGTGATTTTGAATATTCTACATTCAATTCTTCATGTATGGCATAATTAAATTCAGTGGTATCAGTTCTAGCGCCTAAGTGAATGATGATATCAATTTCATGTTCATCATTTATAAGTTGATCTAAAAAAGCCTGACGCTCAATAACCTTTGTATATGTTTTTTGCTCCCAGTTTTTTCTTTTTTCTTCCACACCAAAATCATCCACCAATAATAAATTAGTCAACCCCTTTTCATTTAAATACTGCACCATTACAGAACCGATAAAGCCTGCAGTACCCGTAATGACGATGGTAGGTTGCTTAGTCATTTATTTTGAAGCTAATTTATTTTCAATAGCAGTATCATAACTGTTTTTCCAACTAGCAATGCTTCCCCAAGTTTCACCATCCACAGATATTGTACCATCTGTTACTTTACCTAAAACTGTAAAGTCAACATTTAATTGCTTAGCAGCAGCTTCAATGCTTGCCAACTGTGCAGTTGAACAAGAAACAACTACCCTACTTTGTGCTTCACCCATCCAATAAGCATCTTTTCTTAAACTACTTGCATTAGAACTTACTTCAAAACCTTTATGGTTATAGAATGCCGATTCTAATAAAGTAATAATTAATCCGCCCTCACTAATATCGTGTGCACTTAAAATTGAATGGTCTTTAATTAAAGAGGCTACTAATTGTTGTAAAGTAAATTCTTCTTCTAAATCAAAATGCGGTGCCGGAGAATGTGCAACCCCTTTTAATTTATTTAAATATTCAGATGAACCAATATCATTTCTTTGTGCACCCAATAAAACAATTGTATCTCCATTATTTTTAAAATCTAAAGTCATTCTGTTTTTCATATCCTCTACAATACCCACCATACCAATTGTTGGCGTTGGAAATACAGGGCCATCTGGATTTTGATTGTAGAAGCTTACATTACCACCTGTTACCGGCGTATTGAATTTTCTACAAGCAGCACCCATTCCTTCTACCGATTTTACAAACTGATAATACACTTCAGGATCGTAAGGATTACCAAAATTCAAACAGTTGGTTATACCAATTGGCTCTCCACCAGAACAAACAATATTTCTTGCAGCTTCCGCCACAGCAATCATGGCGCCCACTTCTGGATTTGCATAAACATATTTACTATTACAATCTACTGTCATCGCTAATGCCTTACCTGTTCCTTTTGCAATTACTACGGATGCATCACTTGGTGCATTGGTAGAAGTATTTGCAGCACCCACCATACTATCATATTGAGTGTATATCCAACGCTTAGAAGCAATATTTGGAATTTGCACTAATTGCTTCACCGAATCTTGTAAGTTAGTCGTGTCGGCTACCGAACTCATATCAAATGCATTCACTTTTGCTAAATAAGCAGGTGCTGAGTATTCACGCGTGTATTGCGGAGCACCTCCACCTAATACTAATTCATAAGCAGGAAGTGAAGCTTCTAATACTCCATTCATATAAAAATCTAATAAACCATCATCAGTTACTTCACCAATATTAGAACAAGACAAATCCCATTTTTCAAACACTGCTAATACTTGTGCTTCTTTACCTTTCTCTACCACCATCAACATTCTTTCTTGACTCTCACTTAATAATAATTCCCAAGCCTTCATGTTTTGTTGACGCGTTGGTACTTTATCTAAATCAATGCGCATACCCACTTGACCTTTGGCACTCATCTCTGCAGTAGAACAAATAATACCTGCAGCACCCATATCTTGCATACCTACTACACCACCAGTTTCTATTACTTCTAAACAAGCTTCTAATAATTTTTTCTCTTGGAAAGGATCACCCACTTGCACTGCTGGTAATTCTTCTACGCTATCGGCAGTAATTTCTGCAGAAGCAAAACTTGCACCACCAATACCATCTTTTCCTGTTGCACTTCCTACAAAAAATACAGGATTGCCTTTTCCTAATGCAATCGCACTAACTGTTTTACCCGCTTTGACAATGCCCACACTCATCGCATTCACCAATGGATTAGTATGATAACATTCTTCAAAATAGATTTCACCACCCACAGTAGGTACACCAAAACAGTTTCCATAATGCCCAATACCATGCACCACTCCTGCTAATAAACGTTGTGTTTTTTTATCTTCTAATTTTCCAAAACGTAAACTATTCAAAGATGCAATTGGACGCGCACCCATGGTGAAAATATCTCTTTGAATACCACCTACTCCTGTAGCCGCACCTTGAAAAGGTTCCAATGCACTTGGGTGGTTATGTGATTCAATTTTAAATACCACACCATAATCATTTCCAATATCCATCAAGCCCGCATTTTCTTCTCCTGCAGCCACCAACATTCTACCACCATCTCGTGGTAAAGTTTTTAACCACTTGATAGAATTTTTATAACTACAATGTTCAGACCACATTCCACTAAAAGCACATAGCTCTGTGAAATTAGGTGTGCGTCCTAGTTTCGTTTTTATACTTTCAAATTCTTCAGGGGTTAATCTTAGTTGCTGGGCTGTTTTGACGGTAATTTCCATTAGTATTTTCTTATTCTTTATAGATGAAGCGAAGGTACAAAACCAGAGACTTAACCTATCATGGATTTACCAACATTCAAACGCTTTGTTGTTAGTAGTTATAAAACGAATGACAATGATTATCAGTAGTTTGCATAATTAAAACATATATAAAATAATATAATATTTGTATTTTATACACATTTGTAAGTATTTCAAGACGAATTTCATTCTGAAAATATGAAAACCCCATAACTTTGTCACATTATTTAATATTAAAATAATTTGTATATGTCTTTAAGATTCGATGCTGTCAACCATGTAAGTCATGACCGATCTAATAACCCAGAAGTACATTCTCAAAAAATTACCGCCATTTTTGGTGAAAGCGTTTTCAATGTAAAAACTGCTAGAGAATATTTAAGTGATGAAGCTTATAAAAGTTTAGTAAACAGTATTAAAGGTTCGAAAAAAATTGATCGTGCAGTGGCTGGTCAAATTGCAACAGGCATTCGTGCTTGGGCAGAGTCCAAAGGCGTTACACACTTTACCCATTGGTTCCAACCCTTAACAGGAACTACTGCAGAAAAGCATGATTCATTTTTTACTTTAAAATCGGATGGCACAGCTATTGAAGAATTTGATAGCGCTGCTTTAATACAACAAGAACCAGATGCTTCTTCATTTCCAAATGGTGGATTGAGAGCAACATTTGAAGCAAGAGGTTATACCGCATGGGACCCCTCTTCTCCCCCATTCATCATTGAAATTGGTAATGGTAAAACATTGTGTATTCCTACCATCTTCATTGCCTACACTGGAGAATCTTTAGATTATAAAGCGCCTTTAATGAAAGCCACTGAAGCTTTGAATAAAGCAGCAGTAACTGTTTGTAATTTATTTGATAAAAATGTAAATAAGGTAACCCCTACTTTAGGTTGGGAACAAGAATATTTTGTAATTGATGAAGCGTTGGTGAATGCAAGACCCGATTTAGTTCAGTGCGGAAGAACCGTTTTTGGTGCAGCCCCTGCAAAAGGACAACAATTAGAAGATCATTATTTCGGATCTATTCCAGAAAGAGTGTACGCCTTCATGCGAGATTATGAAAATGAGTCTTATAAATTAGGTATTCCTTTAAGAACAAGACATAATGAAGTTGCACCTGCTCAATTTGAGTGTGCGCCTATTTTTGAAGAAGTAAATATTGCGGTTGACCATAACATTTTATTAATGGATGTAATGAGTCGTGTTGCTAAAAGACATCATTTAGTGGTTTTACTTCATGAAAAACCATTTGCTGGAATTAACGGAAGTGGTAAACATAATAACTGGAGTTTAGCAACTGACACTGGTGTGAACTTATTAGCCCCAGGTAAAACACCTAAGACCAATTTAATGTTCTTGACTTTCTTTGTCAATACCATTAAAGCCGTACATGATTACGCGGATATCTTAAGAGCCTCTATTGCTTCTGCTTCTAATGATTTCCGTTTAGGTGCGAACGAAGCCCCTCCTGCTATTATATCTGTATTCATAGGTGAATACTTAACCAAAGTATTGAACGATGTGGAAAGCCGAGTAGGTACTAAGTTTGACGAGCAAGATGAAGCCATCTTAAAATTAGATTTACACCGTAGCATTCCTGAATTATTATTAGACAATACCGATCGTAACCGTACTTCTCCTTTTGCCTTCACAGGAAATAAGTTTGAATTCCGCGCGGTAGGATCTACTGCAAACTGTGGTCATCCAATGACTATTTTAAATACTATTGTGGCAGATACTTTAAATAAATTTGCAGCAGAGGTAGATGCCTTAATTGAGAAAGGTGATAAGAAAGAAATTGCCATTATGCAAGTGATTCAAAAATACATTGTCTCTAGTAAAAAGATTTTATTTGAAGGAGATGGTTATAGCGAAGAGTGGCATAAAGAAGCAGAGAAAAGAGGCTTGCCTAATTTAAAAACAACGCCTGTTGCATTAGACGCAATGGTAACGGAGAAAGCAAAAAAATTATTTAAAGAAAATAATATTTACTCGCACAGTGAGTTAGAAGCCCGTTATGAAATTGAATTAGAGAAGTACATTAAAAAAGTACAAATTGAAGCGCGTATTATGGGCGACTTAGCCACTAACCACATTATTCCTTCGGCGCTTAAATATCAAAATGAGTTATTGAAAAATGTAAGCTTACTGCGTGAAGCAGCCTTACCTGAAAAATTATACAAAGGTCAATTGGCTTTATTAAAAGATGTAAGTACGCATATTCAACAAGTATATGATAATGTAGATGCAATGGTGGAAGCACGTAAAGTAGCGAACAACATTGTAAACTCAAGAGAGAAAGCCATTGAATACGAGGCGAAAGTGAAAGCACAATACTTTGATAAGATCCGCTACCACGTTGATAAATTAGAGCAGTTGGTAGATGATGAGTTATGGACATTGCCTAAGTACAGAGAGTTGTTGTTCTTACGTTAATATTAAAAATAGCGATGAAAAAATAAGTGAAACCCCAAAGTGATAGAATACAAAAAGGTCCCGATAATTCGGGACCTTTTTAATATTATAAATAAGGTTACTTCATTGTAAACGTCTCCAAAAACTTAGTCGTGAAGTTTCCTTTTCTAAAATCTTCGTTCTGCATTAATTGTAAATGAAAAGGAATAGTTGTGTGCACCCCTTCAATTACATACTCACTTAAAGCACGATACATCGTATTGATAGCTTCTTCACGGGTTTGTGCTACTGTGATTAATTTACCAATCATTGAATCGTAGTAAGGAGGAATCACATAACCTGCATATACATGGCTATCGACACGAACACCATGACCACCTGGAGTGTGGAGTACTGTTATTTTTCCTGGTGAAGGTCTAAAGTCATTGTAAGGATCTTCTGCATTAATACGACACTCTATAGCGTGTAATTGTGGTTCATAATTCTTTCCAGAAATTTTTTCACCTGCAGCAATTTTAATTTGCTCTTTAATTAAATCATAGCTCACTACTTCTTCGGTAACGCAGTGCTCCACTTGAATACGCGTATTCATTTCCATGAAATAAAAATTACGATTCTTATCTACTAAAAATTCTACTGTACCTACGCTCTCGTAATTAATAGCGCTTGCTGCTTTGATAGCCGCCTCACCCATACGTTGACGCAATTCTGCAGTCATAAAAGGAGAAGGAGATTCTTCTACTAATTTTTGATGTCTTCTTTGAATAGAACAATCACGCTCACTCAAATGACAAACATTTCCGTATTGGTCACCTGCTACTTGTATTTCTATATGTCTTGGTTCTTCCACAAATTTCTCCATGTACAAACCATCATTTTTAAAACTTGCACCTGCTTCCATTTTTGCCGTATCGTATGCTTTTTCTATTTCTGATTCATTCCAAACTACACGCATACCTTTACCACCACCACCTGCAGTGGCTTTGATAATAACTGGGTATCCAATTTCTTTGGCTAATTTTTTAGCTGCATTCACATCTTCTAACAAACCTTCTCCACCTGGTACCACAGGAACCCCTGCTTTAATCATGGTATCCTTGGCTGTGATTTTATCACCCATACTATTAATCATATCGGGTGTTGGCCCAATAAATTTAATACCGTGGTCGGCACATATTTGCGCAAACTTTGCATTCTCTGCTAAAAAACCATACCCTGGATGCACTGCATCGGCATTGGTAATTTCACAGGCTGCCATAATATGTGGAATATTTAAATAGGATTCTTGTCCTTTAGGACCTCCAATACAAACAGCTTCATCTGCAAATTTTACATGCAAACTATCTTTATCTGCTGTCGAATTAACGGCCACTGTTTTAATGCCCATTTCTCTACAGGTTCTAATAATGCGTAAAGCAATTTCGCCACGATTGGCTATCAAAATCTTTTTGAACATTTTTCTGAATTAAAATTTGAAAATGGGTGAGGTTTATTCTGGTTGAACCAAGAATAAAGGTTGGTCATACTCCACTGGGCTGGCATCTTCTACCAAAATCTTCACAATGGTTCCTTTGACTTCACTTTCAATCTCATTGAAAAGTTTCATCGCCTCAATAATACAAACTACTTTACCTGGCGCTACTGCTGTTCCTTCCTCGGCCATTAATGGTTTGTCTGGAGCTGCTCTTCTATAAAAAGTTCCAATCATTGGACTTTTTATGGTCAATAAATTGGTGGCTACTGGGGCAGCTGCTACTGGAGCACCTGCAGAAGGAGCTGGCGCGGCTACTGGAGCTGCAGCATAAGTGGCAGGCATCGTGCTTACTGTTACATGCTCTTCTTTTTGTTTAATAGTTACTTTACCGTCTTTATCTTCGATACTTATCTCTCCGATATTACTCTTGTTAACTACCTTAA
>JAJTDP010000010.1 GCA_021300455.1 Sediminibacterium sp.
ATCAGCGCGGCGCATTCATTTTCTAAAATGCCACCCACAATAGTGGTGGAAGTATGAAAAGGATTTTTTTCTGTGACCCTGCGGTAGCTATTTTTTTGGTCATGGGCACCAAACACAATATGGCCAATTTTATTCCAATACAAAGCACCTGCACACATTAAACAGGGTTCAAGGGTAACATATAAAGTGGCTTCGGGTAAATACTTTTCTTGTAAATTTTCGCAAGCACTAGTGATGGCTAAAATTTCAGCGTGCGCTGTTACATCTTTTAATAATTGTACTTGATTATGCGCCTTAGCAATTATTTTACCATGCATTACAATAACAGCACCCACTGGTACTTCATCGACGTCAAAGGCCCTCTGTGCTTGCACGAGGGCCTGACGCATAAAATCTTCATGTATAGTTTGCACTATCTGAATTATAGTTTTTGAATTCGAATATTTCTATAACTCACTTTGTCATCATGATCTTGTAAGGCAATATGTCCAGAGAATTTTTTACCAAAGTCTGGCGATTCTCCTTCAGCAAACTTAGATCTTCTAATAAGTTCTTTCCAGCTATCATCTCCTACATGTGTGCTTACCACAGTAACATCATTTAAAATAAGGTCTAATTTATCTTTCTTAAAAATAATATCTACTTTATTCCATTGATCGTAAGGTTTTACTACCCCTTCTTTGCCTACAATTAAATCATATAAATTACCTGCTCTATGGCTAACAATTTTTCCATCGGGATGTCCGTCATTATCTAGCACTTGCATTTCTGGTCCTGTATGCCAAGTTTCTTTATATTTAGTGGGGTCGTCTTGCACAAAAAAGATAATACCGCTATTACCATTTTTAGAAATTTTCCATTCTAATTGTAAATGAAAATCATTAAAACTTTCATTAGTTACAATATCCCCCGCCGATTTTCCTGCCGCCTTTGCTGCTGGATCAAAAACAATCGCACCATCTTCTATCTTCCAAGACTCGCCCACTGTTGTTTTGCCAAAACTATGCCAACCCTTAGTGGTTTTTCCGTCAAATAAAGAAATCCATTCTTGAGCATTGGTTTGTGCAGCAACAAAACAGATTAAAGAAGCCAATAATAATTTTTTCATGCGAATTGTTTAATTCAAGTTATACTTAATTAAAGTACTTTACTTATTTATAATATTTTATTTCTTCAAAAGAAAGATATATTTCACCATGGCTTCTACATCTTCCTCTTTTAACTGTGGATGCGGCGTCATTGGAATAGCACCCCAATTACCACTTCCCCCTTTTATAATTTTAGAGGCTAACATTTTAACGTTCTCTTCCGTGTTATCATATTTAGCTGCTACATCTTTGTAAGATGGTCCAATATTTTTTTCACTTGTTTTGTGACAAGTTAAACAATCGCTTCCAGCAATCAAGGCCAGCCCTTTTTGATAATCTGGATTGTCTGATAATGCATTACCCGTTGAAGCGGTTGCTTCTTTTGTTTCTGTTGTTGCTTTTCCAGCCTCTGTAGATCCACCACCACATGCTATTACAATAATAGCAGTTGATAAAATAAATAAAACCTTCTTCATATTGCTTCGTTTTTAATGTTTAAATACCTAAAATTTTCTTATTGAATGATTCATCTGAACCGGTACTGGCAAAATCATCAAATGCTTTCTCGGTTACTTTAATAATATTTTTTTGAATAAAGAGGGCGCCTTCAGCTGCGCCAACTTCTGGATGTTTAATAGCACATTCCCATTCCATCACTGCCCAACCTTTAAAATTATAAGCAGCTAGTTTACTAAAAATACTTTTGAAATCTACTTGTCCATCGCCTAGTGATCTAAATCTTCCAGCACGGTCAACCCAGTTTTGGTATCCACCATATACACCTTGTTTAGCTGTTGGATTAAATTCTGCATCCTTTACATGGAACATTTTAATACGCTCATGAAAAGCATCGATATAACCAAGGTAGTCCATGCATTGTAAAACAAAGTGAGAAGGGTCGTATAATAAACAAGCTCGCTTATGCCCCTTTACTTTATCTAAAAACATTTCATAAGTAACACCATCATGTAAGTCTTCACCCGGATGAATTTCATAACAAAGATCGACTCCCACTTTATCAAATTCATTTAAAATAGGCATCCATCTTTTAGCAAGTTCAGTGAAACCTGTTTCAACTAATCCTGCAGGGCGTTGTGGCCAAGGATATACCGTATGCCATAATAAAGAACCACTGAAAGTAGCATGCGCATTTAATCCTAAATTTTGGGAAGCCTTTGCTGCATAGATTAATTGTTGTACTGCCCACGCTGTTCTTGCTTTTGAATTGCCATGCACTTCTTTGGGAGCGAATCCATCAAACTGCGCATCATAAGCTGGGTGTACTGCTACTAATTGTCCTTGCAAATGCGAAGACAATTCAGTGATTTCCATTCCTGCACTTGCCACAATACCTTTTATTTCATCTGCATAAGTTTTACTTTCTGCAGCTTTTTTTAAATCGATACATCTTGAATCCCAACTTGGAATTTGCACTCCTTTGAAACCTAGGCCAGCCGCCCATTTGCAAATACTCTCTAAAGTATTGAAGGGTGCTTCGTCGCCCATAAATTGAGCTAAAAAAATGGCAGGTCCTTTAATTGTTGTCATACTAGTCTTTTAAATAAAATTTTTAAATAACATAAGGTGTCCACTTTTGGTCGGACTGTGAAGAAGCTACTACATTGTCAATAAAGGCCATGCCTCTTAAACCATCTTCGATACCTGGGAAGTCTAACATTTCTGCAGTAGGGGTAGTGCCATCTATTTTACAACCAAGGGTTAAAGCAAAGTTGCGATAGATATTCGCAAAGGCTTCTAAGTATCCTTCTGGATGACCACCTGGCGTGCGTGAATTATGTATTGCAGAAGAAGATAAATGTGCACCGTAGTTGCCACCTGCTCTTAAAACTTGTGCTGGTTGATCTAGCCATTTCACCTGTAAAGTATTAGGCTCGTGTTGCATCCATTCTATTCCACCCTTTTCTCCGTAAATTCTAATTTTTAAATTATTCTCTTCACCTGCGGCTACTTGAGAAGCCATTAATACACCTTTGGCACCGTTGTCAAATTTTAACATCACTGAGCCGTCGTCGTCTAATAATCTTCCTTCTACCATAGTATTTAATTCAGCACAAACATCAGAAATTTTTGCGCCTGTAATATATTCTGCTAAATGTGCAGCATGGGTTCCAATATCTCCCATCACAGAACTTTTTCCAGATTTTTTGGGATCGGTTCTCCAAGCTGCTTGCGCATTACCTTCTCTTTCAGATAATTTACTTAACCAACCTTGTGCATATTCTACCCAAACTTTTCTAATCTTTCCTAGCTTCCCTTCTTTCACCATGGCTTTTGCATGTTTCACCATAGGGTAACCAGAATAGGTATGTGTTAAACAAAGTGTTAATCCTGTTTCGTCTAATTTTTGTTTTAATTGCTTGGCTTCATCCATTGAAAAAGTAATTGGCTTTTCAATCACCACGTGAAAGCCATGATCTAAGGCCATCATAGCAGGTGCAAAGTGTGCAAAGTTCGGTGTTACAATAGTTACAAAATCGATACGCTCGTTTGCAGGTAGTGTCGCTTCTTTTTTAATCATCTCCTCAAAAGTCAAATAAGTTCTTTCCTTTGGAAGAAATAAAGCCTCACCTGAAGCTACTGCTATTTCAGGATTAATACTTAAGGCACCACAACTCACTTCAATCAGTCCATCCATATTGGCAGCTAATCTGTGTATGGCTCCGATGAATGCATCCTTCCCTCCGCCCACCATACCCATGCGTAATTTTCTATTCATTGTTGATTGTTTTTAAGCTTAAAAATCGTTTAATTAAGTCATTGCAAAACTTGCACAGTAATCTATTAGCAATTTCCTTATTATTTTGCAAATAACCCCCTTTTTTAACTAAAAACTTTCTAAAAAATAGGAAATAAAAATTATATTTATCAAACCAATTAACATTCACTTGCTATGTCAACCAATGTCAATAGACGCAATCTTATTAAACAAGTTTTAACAGGGTCTGCAGCAATCGCTACAGGTGCTGTGGTACCATCTACTATTTTAGCAGCCGTGAAAAATAAAACAGTAACAGAACCATTGAAAGGCAACATTCAACATTCCGCCTGCAGGTGGTGCTATGGCAGCATTCCAACAGCCACACTAGCAAAAAATTTTAAGCAACTAGGTATGGTAGGCATGGACTTAGTAGGTCCATCA
The DNA here is from genome assembly GCA_021300455.1 of Sediminibacterium sp. Classification (GTDB taxonomy): domain Bacteria; phylum Bacteroidota; class Bacteroidia; order Chitinophagales; family Chitinophagaceae; genus Sediminibacterium. The sequence goes on from JAJTDP010000010.1 coordinate 4,249, forward strand.
GAATGGAAAATTTTAAAAGAAAATAATTTAATTTCTACTATGTGTAATGGTGCAGAGATTAGTTTAACAGAAGGATTTAATACATTACAATACCACGATAAATTAGTAAAAAATTATATAGAACATATTCATTATGTAGCAGATGCAGGTTATACCAACTTGATTTGTTTTTCTGGAAATAGAAAAGGCATGGATGATGAAACAGGATTGAAAAATTGTGTTACCGGTTTGAAAAAAATTATGGCAGTGGCAGAAAAAAGAGGGGTCATGATTCAAATGGAATTATTAAACTCAAGAGTAGACCACAAAGACTACATGTGTGATCGTTCTGCTTGGGGCGTTGAATTGTGTAAGCGTTTAGGTTCTGCTAATTTTAAATTGCTATTCGATATTTATCATATGCAAATTGATGAAGGAGATATTATTCATTCAATACAAACCAATCATCAATACTATGGTCACTACCATACAGGGGGCGTGCCAGGTAGAAATGAAATTGATGAAAGACAAGAATTATATTATCCTGCGATTATGCGTGCCATTGTAAAAACAGGTTATAAAGGTTATGTTGCACAAGAATTTATTCCTGCAGACAAAAACCCATTGGCTTCATTAGCAGCCGCAATTAAAATTTGCGATGTTTAATGAAATGAAAATGGTAAGTAAAAACAAGTAGTAAGAAAATGAATTAAATAGAAAAATAAAATAATTATAAAAAATAAAATATAAAGTATGGCAGCACAACAATATGATGCAATAGTAGTAGGGTCGGGCATTAGCGGCGGATGGGCAGCTAAAGAACTAACGCAAAAAGGTTTAAAAGTGTTGATGTTAGAGCGTGGTAGAAACATTGAACACATTAAAGACTATGTAAACGCAGATAAAGAAGCATGGGATTTTCCGCATAGAGGAGAAAGAACACAGCAGATGATTGAAGATTATCCAGTGTTAAAACGTGATTATCCATTGAACGAAACCAATTTAGATTTCTGGTGTTCTGATAAGGATCATCCTTATACAGAAACAAAACGTTTTGATTGGTTTAGAGGATACCATGTAGGTGGTCGTTCTTTAATGTGGGGTCGTCAATCTTACCGTTGGGCTGATTCAGATTTTGATGCGAATTCAAAAGATGGAATTGCTGTGGATTGGCCTGTGCGTTATAAAGATATTGCACCATGGTACGATTATGTAGAAAAATTTGCAGGTATTTCTGGAAATAGAGACGGTATTGATTTATTACCTGATGGACAGTTTTTACCTCCAATGGATTTGACTTGTGTAGAGAAAGATGTGGCTGCAAGAATTAAAGATATTTATAAAGGCAGCCGTCATTTAATCATTGGCCGTACGGCTAATATTACGGTCCCGCATGAAGGCCGCCCTGGTTGTCAGTTTAGAAATAAATGTTGGTTGGGTTGTCCGTTCGGTGGTTACTTTAGTACACAGTCTTCTACTTTACCAGCTGCTGTGGCAACAGGTAATTTAACATTAAGACCTTGGAGTATTGTAACAGAAATTAAATACGATAAAGATAAAAAACGTGCTACAGGTGTAATAGTGTTAGATGCTGAAACCAATAAAACTATTGAGTACAGTGCAAAAATTATTTTTGTGAATGCCTCTACTTTAAATAGTACTTGGATTTTGATGAATTCAGCTACTGATGTTTGGGAAGGTGGATTAGGAAGCAGCAGTGATGCATTGGGTAAAAATTTAATGGATCATCATTTAGGTAATCGTGCAGGTGGAACCATTGAGGGTTACGAAGATAAATACACATTTGGTCGTCGTGCCAATGGTTTCTATATTCCAAGGTTCAGAAACCTTGGCGATGAGAAGCGTGATTATATTAGAGGATTTGGTTACCAAGGTGGCGCCAACAGAGCTGGATGGGGACGTGATGTGGCCGAAGTAAGCATTGGTGGAAAATATAAAGATGCATTGACAGAGCCAGGTGGATGGTCTATTGGTATGATGGGCTTTGGAGAAATATTACCTGATCCAACTAACAAAGTGACTTTAGATAAAACGAAGACAGATAAGTGGGGCTTGAATGTCTTGAACATTGATTGCGAGTTGAAAGACAACGAAATCAAAATGCGTAAAGACATTTTAGAAGACGCAAAAGAAATGCTTGAGCGTGCAGGGGCTAAGAATGTGGAAGGTTTTGAAGGAGATGGTACACCAGGTAGAGGTATTCATGAAATGGGTACAGCGCGTATGGGTAGAGATCCTAAGACTTCTGTATTGAATGGCAATAACCAAGTATGGGATGCGCCGAATGTATTTGTGACTGATGGTGCCTTCATGACAAGTGCAAACTGCGTTAACCCTTCATTGACTTATATGGCATTTACAGCACGTGCAGCTGAATTTGCAGTGAATGAATTGAAAAAAGGAAACTTATAATTTATAATATTTTAAAAATAATTTTATGATGAATAGAAGAGAAGCCTTATCAAGAGTTGCCCTTATTATGGGAGGAACTGTTTTAGGTGCAGAAGCTTTTTTATCCGGTTGTACCACAGGTGCTACAGGATTAAAATTTACTAAAGACGATATTTCGTTTTTAAATGAAGTGGCTGAAACTATTTTACCTGCAACAGACACACCTGGCGCCAAAGAAGCGAAAGTAGGTGAGTTTATGACAGTGATTGTAAATGACTGTTATGAAGCCAAAGACCAAACTGCTTTTATGGCTGGTATGAAAACATTAGATGAAGCTTCTAATAAAGCCAATGGTAAAACTTTTATGCAAGCTACAGCAGAACAACGTAATAGCTTATTAACTGAATTAGATAAACAAGCTGCTGAATTTCAAAAAACTAAAAAGCCAGATGAGACAAAGCATTACTTTACCATGTTAAAAGAATTAACCCTATGGGGATTCTTTAGTTCTGAAGTGGGCGCTACCAAGGCTTTGCGTTATATCGCAGTACCCGGCAAATACGAAGGAACGGTACCTTATAAAAAAGGAGATAAGGCTTGGGCTACTTAGTAAGTAGTAGGCCATCTATTATACAGAACTTTCAAATTGAATCTTTAACGGTGCAGTAGAAAAATTGCATTCGTATTATTAACGACTGAACTAAGGGCAGCATTAAAAAAAATTATGAACAATTCAAGAAGAAACTTCCTGCGTCAAACAGCATTAGCAGGTGCGGCTTTAAGCATGCCATTTGGTAATGAGTTAATGGCAATGGCTGGAAAGTCTAACCCATTTGGTATTCAACTATGGACAGTAAAGCAAGCTTTATATAAAGACACAGTAGGTGTTTTAAAACATTTATCTAAATCTGGTTACAAACAAATAGAAGGTTTTGAAGGAGACAAAGGTATTTTTTGGGGAATGAAAAATACGGAGTTGAAAAAAGTATTAGATGATTTAGGAATGCAAATGATTTCTTCTCATTGTAATAATACCGAAGACTTTCAACGCAAGGCAGCCGGGGCGGCTGAGATTGGAATGAAATATTTAATATGTCCTTATAAAGGAGCGCAAAAGTCACTTGATAATTACAAAAAATTCTCCGATGAGTTTAATGCTTGCGGAGAGATTGCCAAGAAAAATGGCATTCGCTTCGCATATCATAACCACGATTATTCTTTTGTACCCATGGATGGTATTGTACCACAAGATTTAATGATGAAATCAACTAACCCTGATACCGTTGATTTTGAAATGGATATGTATTGGACAGTGGCTGCAGGCGTAGATCCTATCGCTTACATGAAAAAATTTCCGAATCGTTTCAAGTTAGTGCATGTAAAAGATTTAGCTAAAACAGCAACGGGTATTGAGTCTTGTATTATTGGTAAAGGCACTATCGATTATAAATCTTTATTACCTAAAGCAGCTGCTCAAGGCGTAAAATATTATATCGTAGAACAAGAGGCCTATACAGGTACTACCGAATTAGATTGCGCTAAAGACGACGCTGCTTATCTGAAGACCTTAGTATGGTAGAAATAACTAGTAGCCATTAAAAAGTATATATAAGCATACATTTATAAATAGACATTGATTAAGAAACCTTACTATTATTTTATAAGTAGGGTTTCTTTTTTTATTGCCTCTAGTGCATTATACAATGTATCTAAATCGGCAACCGAATTAAATCCATTTATGGAGTAGCGCATGTACACATCATTTTCTTGACGCATAATAGGAATTTCAATTTTGTAGTCGATGAATAATTTTCTTTGTAAAACTTCTGGCTCACTGGTATTTATTGGAATACTTATCATTTGGCCAATCCATTCGCTTGTTAAGGGGCTAATTGGTTTTGTACCTAGTAAATTATAAAAGCGTTCAGCATTGGCAAGCACAATATCATGGCATTTTTTAGAAACTTCCTTCCAATTATTTTTCTCCATAAACTCAAGACTAGCTTCCACTGTTAAGAAGGCAGAAAAGTCGCGTGTACCAATCATTTGATGGTAGTCTAAAAAACTAGAATGAGAAGGTTTTAAGGCTTTATAACCCCAACTAACAATAAGCGGATCACATAAAGGCTGAACCGATTTATGCGCATATAAAAAGCTACAACCTTTCGCTGCCATCATCCATTTATGACAAGCCCCTGTATAAAAATCGGCTTGTATTTCACTTAAGTTAAAAGGAATATGCGCTGGCACATGGGCGCCATCTACGATGGTGATGAGTCCTTTAGACTTTGCTATTGCACAAATTTCTTTCACAGGAAATATTAAAGCAGTCGCACTGGTAATATGACTTATAAATATGGCCTTGGTGCTGGGTCTTAGTCCTTCAAAAAAATCTTTAATAAATTTTTCTTTGCTTGTAATGGGTAGACTAATTTTTTGTCTTCTATAAGTAGCTTTATTTTTTTTACAATAAAAATCCCAGGTACGATCACAGGCACCGTATTCTATATCGGTAGCTAAAATTTCATCACCTTCGTTTAGTGGAAAATTTTTAGCAATTAAATTAATAGCAAATGAGGGGTTGGTTACCATCACTAAATCATCTTTATCGGGACATCCTATAAACTCAGCTAGTGCAGCTCTTGAATTAGCTAAATAATTTACACCATCAAATACAATGAATTGAACAGGTTCTGCTTCAAGCACTCTTTGCCATTTTTGATAAGCCTCAAAAATTGGTTTGGGTGTGGCGCCAAAGGATCCAAAGTTTAAAAAAGTAATGGCTGGGTTTAATAAAAACTGCTCTTCTAGTTTTTCCATGATATAGTATTATGATCTAATAAAGGTAGCATAAAAAAAATCTCGGTTACCAAAGGCAACCGAGATTTATAAGAGTAAACTAATTCAATACTAAACACCCAAAGTCCAACCTTCGCGATATGTTCTTTTAACATATTGATTCGCTTCCTCGAAATTGGTGATCTTCATATTTGGACCATCCCATAACAATTGAATGTTTCTTCCTGGATAAGTAGAATTTCCAGATTTAGTACTTGATTTGATATCATAACTTCTGATGGCTAAATTACCCATTAATACAGATTCTGTTAAAGGACCTGCAATATCAAAATGAGAACTTAAAGCCTTCGCTTCTTTACTACCAGGACCAGCGATACAAGCTTCTACCCATGCAGAGTAGTGTCCGCTTTCTCCGCCTTTCACTCTATCTATCGTTTTTGGTACTGAAGTAGATTTAGTTAAGTTAGTAGGTAATAATTGTGGGTTCACTCCATAAGTACCTGCCATCATTTTTCCTTTTGTTCCTTCAAAAATAACACCATTGCCACCGTCACCCATAATTTCATTAGGGCCTAATTCAGCGGGACGCTCTGGTTGGATACCACCATCCATCCAATGTAATTTTACATTTGGTTTTCCGTTCTGTCCTTGGAAGGTTAAAGTAATATGAGAACCCATTGGACCAGAATCTGGTGCATATAATTTTTGCCAAGGGGCAGTATAACGAGTAGCCACACTACATTCTGCAGCAATAGGATAACCTAAACCACAAACTGCAAAGGCAGGTGCCATAATATGACAAGCCATATCACCTAAAGCGCCGGTTCCGTAATCCCACCAACCTCTCCAGTTAAATGGAAGTAAACCTTCGAAATAATCTTTTTGAGGAGCCGTACCTAACCATAAATTAAAATCTAATTCAGCAGGTATAGCAGTTGGCGTAGTTATGACAGGACGGTTCACGCCTTGAGGCCAAACCGGTCTATCGGTATAACAATATATAGTATGCACATCACCAATTAATCCAGCAGAATGCCAGTCTTGTAACATACGCACACCATCTCCAGACGCACCTTGGTTACCCATTTGAGTAACTACATTATAATCGTGTGCTGCCTTGGTCATAATACGCGCTTCGTAAATATCATGTGCCATTGGCTTTTGTACATAAACATGTTTTTTTAATTGCATAGCAGCCATGGCCTGCACACCGTGCATATGATCAGGTGTAGAAACAGAACAAGCATCAATATGCATATGTTCTTTCTCTAACATCTCTCTGTAGTCTTTATAGTATTTTGCTTTTGGAAATCTTTGACGACTTTTTACGGCTTGTCTATCATCGACATCACATAAAAAAGCGATATCTGCTTTACCACTATTGTAGAAAGAAAATATATCACTTTCTCCTTTTCCGCCGGCACCGATACCAGCTATTTGTAATTTATCACTTGGTGCGGTAAATCCTTTTCCACCTAATACGTGTCTAGGGAGAATGTAAAAGCCCCCTAATGCAAGCGCAGAATTTCTAATAAAATCCCTCCTTGTGTTGTCTGATTTTCTCTTGGACATAGCAATTCGTTATTTGGTTTATAATCGTTGTTAATTGACTTGTTAAATTAAGTACGTTAAATTATCAAAAATTTCGGAAATTTCACAATTATTTTGATAAGCGAATAAATGAGGCTTTGCTTTCACGAATAAGGCTTAAATTGCCTAATAATCATTGCTTATGTCTACTACTATTCATAACCTACGTTCCTATTTTGCCACTGGTGCTACCCAGTCCTATACCTTTAGAATACAACAGCTTGAACGCTTAAAAAAAGCTGTTTTAGATGCCGAAAAACAATTGTATCAAGCCCTATATGCCGATTTGAAAAAAACAGACGAAGATGCCTGGGCTACTGAGATCGGGTTTTTCTTAAGTGAATTAAACTATACCATTAAGCATTTAAAAGAGTGGATGGAACCTAATTCGGTTGCCACGAATTTGGTCAATATGCCCTCCTCAAGTTATACCATTCAAGAACCCTTGGGCGTGGTTTGTATCATTGCCCCTTGGAACTATCCATTTCAGTTATTATTTACGCCCTTAATTGGAGCCATCGCAGGAGGAAATTGTGCCGTCTTAAAACCATCTGAGTTTGCCCCAGCGACGGCGGCGGTGATGCAAAAAATAATTCATTCTTTATTTCCTGATAATTATATGATGTATTTAGAAGGGGATGGCGCTACAGTAATTCCACCGCTACTTACAGAAAACAGGTTCGACCATATTTTTTATACAGGAAGTACCATGGTAGGAAAAATAATTTACAAATTAGCTGCCGAACAATTAGTACCAGTGACTTTGGAGTTAGGAGGGAAGAGCCCTGCGGTGATTTGCGAAGACGCTAATTTAAGAGTGGCAGCGCGCCGTTTAGCGAATCCAAAATTTTCTAATTGTGGTCAAATGTGTATTGCGCCTGACTATGTATTAGTGCCTAGTCATTTAAAAGATAATTTAATAAAAGAATTAATTATTGCGCTGCAAGCATTTTATGGGGCAGATGCAGAAAATTCAGAACATTATGGTAAAATAATTAATGATAAACAATGGTCACGTCTCACTTCTTATTTAGGGGACGGAGAAATTGTCTATGGAGGAAAATCAAATAGAGAAAAATTATTTATCGAACCTACCCTTATGGTAGGGGTTCAACCAGATGCAAAAATTATGCAGGAAGAAATTTTTGGACCTATTCTTCCTATTCTAACTTATGCAAATAAAGAAGAGGCTTTAGCGGTTATTCAAAAAAATCCAAACCCACTAGCATTCTATGTTTTCACTGAAAATAAAAATGATGAAACCTATTGGTTAACCAATGTGCCTTCAGGCGGGGCTTGTGTAAATAATGCCACTATGCATATTACCAATCATGAATTACCCTTTGGTGGTAGGGGTTTCAGCGGTACTGGAGGCTATCATGGTAAATTAAGTTTTGATACCTTTACGCATACGAAGTCGGTCTTAAAAACACCTACTTGGATAGACCCTAGTTTTAAATACCCTCCTTATAAAGGCAAGGCTTGGTTATTGAAAAGATTAATTGGATAATTTCAAATAAAATAGATTGAAAAATAAAAAAAGTATTATGATAAAAATTGCCATCGCTTTAGGTGTTTTAGTGACTGCTACACTGCTTATGAAAAAACAAGGCATGTCTTATCGTCAATCTGTTTTGAAAACAATTTACCCGGCCATCATGTGGTCTGGTAAGGGAGCGGGTAAAAAACAAATTCAGTTTAATAAAGATAATAAAACACCTATTTTTTCTTTTTATAGTTTAAATACGAAAGATATCAATGGCAAGGATTTTAATTTTTCTTCTTTAATAGGAAAGAAAGTATTAATAGTAAATACCGCTAGCGATTGCGGTTTCACCGGACAGTATGAAGCCCTAGAAAAATTACAAGAAAAATATGCTGAAAGCCTTGTAGTGATTGGCTTTCCTGCCAATGACTTTAAAGGGCAAGAAACCAAGGACAATGAAGCTATTGCTGCTTTTTGTAAAAAAAATTATGGAGTAAGTTTTCCCTTAATGGCAAAATCAATCGTTATAAAAAAGGATCAACAAAACGAAGTGTTTAAGTGGTTGTCGAATACAGCTATTAATGGTTGGAATAATCAAGAGCCTGCTTGGAATTTTTGTAAATATTTAGTGAATGAAGAAGGGACGCTTACCCATTATTTTCCTATGACAGTGGATCCACTAGACGCTTCAGTGATTGAGGCTATTGAAAAAAAATAAAGCTAGTTTATTAGGTATTTAAAAATTAGACAAGCTAAATAGGACAGTGCTCGTGGTAGTTTTCTAAAACAATTTTACCCGATTCAATTTGGATGTCTTTATACTTTTCTTTAATCTCATCTAAGACTTCTTCAATCTCTTTTTGAGTGTTAATGCGCACTAATTTATTTCTATACTCTTTAATATTCGGAAGCCCTCTTAAATAATTAGCGTAATGTCTTCTCATTTCATTGATGCCTGCAATAGGTCCTTTCCACTGCATCGATTTAATTAAGTGTTGTCTTGCTACTTCTACACGCTCTTCAATGGTGGGGTCGGTCCTTCTTTCTCCTGTGGCTAGAAAATGTTTCATCTCTCTAAATATCCAAGGATAGCCAATGGCAGCGCGGCCAATCATAATACCATCTACCCCATATCTATTTTTATATTCTAATGCTTTTTCTGGCGAATTAATATCACCATTTCCGAAAATGGGCATATGAATACGCGGGTCATTTTTTATTTCACCTATTAAAGTCCAATCGGCTTCACCTTTATACATTTGCACTCTAGTTCGACCGTGAATAGCCAATGCTTTCACGCCAACGTCTTGTAATCTTAAAGCTACTTCATGAATATTCTTAGAACTTTCATCCCAGCCTAATCTTGTTTTGACTGTTACAGGAAGGTTGGTACTTTTTACCACGGCCTCTGTTAATCTTACCATTAAATCTAAATCTTTTAAAACACCAGCACCTGCTCCCTTGGTGACCACTTTTTTAACGGGGCATCCAAAATTAATATCAATTAAATCGGGGTTGACTGTATCTACAATTTTGGTACAAAGGGCCATGGCCTCTTCATCGCCACCAAATATTTGAATGCCAACGGGACGCTCATAATCAAAGATGTCTAATTTTTGTCTGCTCTTGATGGCATCACGAATTAATCCCTCGCTGCTTATAAATTCGGTGTACATTAAATCGGCCCCATTTTCCTTGCAAACCGCTCTAAATGGTGGGTCGCTTACATCCTCCATAGGAGCGAGTAATAGAGGAAAATCGGGTAATTGTATTGGACCTATAGAAACCATATGAATTCATTATCTTGCATCTAACTGATACGATTGCAAATGTACCAATTATTTGATATGAGACCTCCAATGAGAATAGCCCTTTTTTTAGGACTTACTGGTATTGGCATGATTGCAGGGGCGCTCATTAGTTTTTCTTTAGTGGCTGGCCTATTGCATATTCCGTTTGCGGACATGCAAAAAGTACTCCTGCAGCCCGAATATGCTTCTATGGCACAGTTGGCCAATGCCTTGGCATCTATTATTGCCTTTGGTTTACCAAGTATTGTATTGGCCATAATGGCAAAAGAAAATTGGCACACGCATTTAGGTTTTGCACCTATTAATTCCTATCAACAAATAGGTATTGTTATATTATTAGCGCTCACTGGTTTAGTACTGAGTGGTGCATTAGGAAGTTTGACAGAAAAAATTCCTATCCCCACTAATTTTAAAAATTGGGCCGAAGATTTAGAAGCCCAGTATAAAAAAGCGATGTTGTCCATGACCCATATGAATTCACTAATGGATTTAGCCTATGCATTAGTAGCAGTGGCTATCATACCTTCCATCATTGAAGAAGTTTATTTCAGAGGTACGCTTCAAAAAATATTATTGGACTTAACGGGTAAACCCTATGCTGCCATTATTTTAACAGCTATTTTTTTCAGCGCCATTCACTTTTCTTTTTTTGGTTTTTTATCTAGAATGGCCTTGGGCATAGTACTTGGTTATATTTATCATTATTCAAAAACTATTTGGCTACCTATACTCTTACATTTTTTAAACAATGGAATTGCCGTAGTAGTTTTATATTCGATTAGAAATAATCCAGCGAAGGTAGATCAGTTGATGGATGATAATTTACCTATCTATTGGGGACTGCTGGCCTTGGCAGGGGTTTACTATTTATTAAAAAAATTAAAAAATATTCATTCAGATGCAGGATTGGAAAAAAGTATTTAGCAGTAGTCAATTAGCTGCCTCTTCAATGGTGATGGGCATTTTAAACGAAAATGAAATACCTGCAAAAACACTCAATAAGCAAGATTCTTCCTATGTTTTTTTAGGAGAAGTAGAAGTATATGTACCTTCGGATATGTTTGAAAAAGCCCAGGCGCTAATTTCTACTATTCAAATTAATTCGGTTGAATCTTAAAATATTCTTTACAAATTTATAATTCTTTTATATGGCTTCTAACGCATCTATTTTAAAACAAAGAACCCTGTCTGCCATTGTTTTTGTCATTATCATGTTAACAGGGTTAATATGGAATAACTGGTCTTTTTTTACTTTATTTTTAGTTATACAATTAGGTTGCTTGTTTGAGTATCAAAAATTATTAGCACTTATTTATCCAAGTTACCAAAACATAAGCGCTGTGCATAAATGGGGCTTATTAGTAGTAGGTTGTTTAATGATGATGACACTGGGCCCTGTGGATTTAACTATTAGTGGAATAAGTATTAAATTTTTAGGCAGTAGAGCGCTTCCCTTTGTGATTGGATTAATGATTATTGTTGATATTTTTTCTAAAAAGTTTAGTCTACAAAACCTTGCTATTTCTATTGCGGGCTTGGTATATATACCTATGTGTTTGTCCTTATTTTTTCAATTAAAAAGTTTTATGACCAATACCTATTTTGGTAGTTGGACTTTTTCTATCCCCTTATTATTAATTGTTTCCATTTGGGTGAATGATACGATGGCTTATTTAGTGGGCTCTGTCATTGGTAAAACGCCTTTGTCTCCCATTTCTCCTAATAAAACATGGGAGGGTACTATTGCCGGTATTATTTTATCAGTATTAATTGTCTCTAAGGGAATGGCCTTGGTGGTGCCAATTCAAGAGAAATACATTTTCTATATTAGTTTAATAGCCTCTATTGCAGGTAATTTTGGAGATTTATTAGAAAGTAGATTAAAAAGGCTGGCCGGCGTGAAAGATAGTGGTAGCATGATGCCAGGCCATGGTGGCTTTTTAGACAGGTTTGATTCTATCTTATTTGCCACCCCATTTGTATGGCTAATTCTTCAGATTCTGTTTTAGATGTTTTACATTTGCCACTAAATTTATATAATGACAATACATAAAGAAGGGACGGCTACCATTTCATTGATTGCTATATTCGTAGGCGTTTTGAATATTCTTAATTTTTCTTACCTGTTTCCTATCTCTGCTATTTGTGCATGGGTGGTATTTATGATTACAGTTGCTTTCTTTTTGTTCATAGTATCTTTTTTTAGAATGCCTGTTCGTGCATTAACCATTAGCGATGATGCTATTGTTTCTCCTGCCGATGGTAAAGTAGTGGTGATTGAAGAAGTGGAGTCTGATGAATTTTATAAAGAAAAAAGAATACAATTAAGTGTATTTATGAGTCCTGCCAATGTGCATGTGAACCGGTTACCTATTGCTGGAAATATTGTATACAATAAATATCATCCTGGTAAATTTTTAGTAGCCTGGCATCCAAAATCTTCTACCGATAATGAAAGATGGTCTGTGGTCATTGAAAATAGCAAGGGTAGTATTTTATGTAAACAAATTGCAGGTGCTTTAGCGAGAAGAATATGTAACTATACAACAGTGGGACAATCCTTCAAACAATGCGATGAATACGGTTTTATAAAATTTGGTAGCAGGGTAGATTTACTATTACCAGTGGGTACAAAAATTCATGCAAAAATTGGCGATGTAGTAAAAGGCGGTGTTACAGTACTTGCCAGTTGGTAAAACTGGGAACTAGTTTTTATAAATAAAAGCTATGTTATTCTAAGTCTTTAGAATATATTTTCCAATTCCTTTAAATGAGTAATGGTATGTGTTGCAGGTACAGTAGGCTGTATTTGTAAATGATTCACAAAGATGGAATCCATGCCTGCATTAATGGCCCCTTGAATATCTGCCGACTCATTGTCTCCAATCATAATACTGGTTTCTAATTTTGCATTGGAAGCATTTAAGGCGTACTCAAAGATTTCTTTATTGGGTTTTAAGCTATTACTTGCTTCTGAAGTAATGACTTCGGTAAAGTAGTCTGCTATATTTGAGTTCTTAATTTTTTTAAATTGAACCGTTTGAAATCCATTGGTAATTAAATGCATTGTATAGTCCTTGCTTTTTAAATACTCTAAAATTTCTATGGTGTAGGGAAATAAATTCTTTTTATTAGGGAGAATGTCTAAGTAGTCGACAGACATTTCTTTCGATAATGCTTCGTCAGCTATTTTATATTCTAGTAAACTTAAGTAAATACGCTTCCATCTTAATTCTTCTTGTTTGATATAGCCCTTGGTATACCTGTCCCATAACCTGTGATTATGCGCACTGTACTGGCTATAAAATGCATCGAAATCATGAATGCCCTTTGCCTCTAAGTCATATTTAAGATGCAGCTCCCATAAGGTTTCTTTGGAATTTAATTCAAAGTCCCAAATAGTATGGTCGAGGTCAAAAAACAGGTCTTTATAGGGCATCAATGTTTAATTGTATTGAACGAATTTACAATTTTGAACCTTATCTTTATTCTTTATTTAAATTATCTATAAATTAATTATATGCTGGTTGTTATAACAGGGGCTTCACAAGGAATTGGCTATGCAGTGGCAGAGGCTTTTGCGGCTGCAGGCCATAGTTTATGTATTTGTAGTAAAACAGCTTCTCGTTTAAAAGAGGCTACTGAAAGTTTACAGAAAACTTATCCTACAGTAACTATACATAGTATGCAAGCCGATCTATCAAAGCAATCCGACTGCGATGCATTTGGCAATTGGTGCTTAAGTTTGGGCACACCTTCTATTTTAATTAATAACGCAGGTTTTTTCTTACCAGGTAATTTAATGGAGGAAGCGCAAGGCGTTTTAGAAACACAAATAGCTGCTAATCTATATTCTGCTTATTATACTTCGCGTGCTATTGTTCCTGCTATGATCAAAGCAGGCAACGGACATATTTTTAATATTTGTTCTATTGCTTCTTTACATGCATATCCTCAAGGAGGTTCCTATAGTATTAGTAAGTATGCTTTAGATGGTTTTTCAAAAAACTTAAGAGAAGAATTAAAAGATAAAGGCATTAAAGTAACAGGCGTATATCCTGGGGCTACTTATACCAATAGTTGGGCGGGCAGTGGGGTTGCGCCTGCTCGTATTATGGAAGCGCAGGATATTGCAAAGATGATTTATGCAGCGACACAATTAAGCCCTCAAGCAGTGGTGGAAGATATAGTGATGCGACCTCAGTTAGGAGATTTATAGTTTAACTATAAAATCTTTTTTTTCATCTATCACTCATCTATATTATTAGTACTATAGTCTTTCTGCGTCATCATCAATGCTAGTTGGCTTGGTTGAAAAACTTTCTCTTGCTTTTTTAGTAGCGGCTAGTCTTTCTATTACCACTTCTGCAATTAATTTTCCAGCATTTTCATTAGGGTGGGCTTGTAAAATATTTTTCAGCTTCGCTTCTGAAACATCAATTCGATAAAGCATTTGTACTAATTTAGAAAAGTCTTCTTTAATCAACTCATTGATCATCGTTTCTAAATCTGGGGTACTTAATTTTTCTAGTGCCAATAAATTTATATCCATCTGCTTTAATTAAATTTTTCTATGACACCTAGGCTAAATAAAGCGAAGTCGTACTTAACAGGGTCCTTTGCATCTAAAGTTCGACAATAATTGGTTAATTCAATAGCAGTTTGCCAATCTGTTTGGGTTCTTTTTACAATACCTAAACCTCTTGAAACCCTTGCCACATGTACATCAATGGGCATAATAAGCGCAGCAGGGCTTATGCTTTTCCATATACCAAAATCAACCCCTTGTTTATCGGTTCTCACCATCCAGCGTAAAAACATATTTAATCTTTTACAAGTAGATCCCGTCATTGGGCTAGCAATATGTTTTTTGGTTCGAGCCGGCGCTTCTTCCAAAGAGAAAAAATAATCTTGAAAATGAATTAGGGCTTTTTCTACAGCGTTTAATTCATTTTTTGAATCAATACTTCCAGTTTTAAAAAAGGCTGTTTCTAAACTTTCATTTTTACTATAATGTTGTTTAAAAAACTCAATGCAATAAAGTAAGTCGGTATCGTTAAAGGTTCGGTGAGCGAATCCTAATAATTTTTTTAAATCAGCTTCCCCATGTCCTATACAAAAAGCATAGGGCGTATTGTCCATTCTTTCCAGTAGTTCTTTACTTTTATTAATAATGGTGGTTCTATTGCCCCAGGCAAAAATGGCAGCAAAAAAACCAGCAATTTCAATGTCTTGCTGCTTTGTAAATAAATGAGGAATACAAATAGGGTCCTTCCCAATAAAATCAATATGGTTGTACTGCTTAACTTTTTGGTCTAATAGTGTATGAATCTCATCCTTCATTACCCAATGGCTTGTGCTAAATCTGCTATTAAGTCGTCTGCATCTTCAATGCCCACACTTAAGCGAATAAGTCCATCAGATAAACCATTGGTAATTCTTTGTTCACGCGGTATAGAGGCATGTGTCATACTTGCTGGATGATTAATCAAAGACTCCACACCGCCTAAACTCTCCGCTAAAGAAAATACCTTGGTGCTAGAGAGTACTTTAGTGGCAGCTGCAACACTATCGTCTTTTAATACAAAGCTCATCATACCACCGAATCCACGCATTTGTTTTTTAGCAATGGCATGGTTGTGATGGTCTGCAAAGCCACACCAGTATACTTTTCCTACTTTAGGATGCTGGCGTAAATAAGCGGCTACTTTTTCCCCATTTTCACAATGTCTTTGCATTCTTACATGCAATGTTTTAATGCCTCTTAATACTAAAAAACAATCTTGAGGGCCTGGAACGGCGCCTGTACTTTTTTGAATAAAATATAATTGATCTCTCAAGGCTTGATCATTCATCACTAAACAACCTTGAATCACATCACTATGTCCTCCTAAATATTTAGTAGCAGAGTGCATTACAATAGTGGCACCAAAGTCTAGTGGGTTTTGTAAATAAGGAGAGGCGAATGTATTGTCTACACAAACCATGCAATTATGTTTTTTACCAATAGTAGATACTGCTTCAATATCTGTAATATTCATCAGTGGATTAGTAGGTGTTTCTAACCAAATTAATTTAGTAGCAGGGGTCATTGCCTTTTCTACATTCGTTGCATCAGAAGTATCTACATAAATAAATTTGATACCCATTTTCTCATGTACTTTTGAAAATAACCTGAAAGAGCCTCCATACATATCATGGGCAGCCACTACTTCATCGCCTGGCACTAGTAAACGCATCACTGCATCTGTTGCTGCCACACCACTGGCAAAGGCTAATCCAAATTTTCCATTTTCAATCACCGCAAAAGCTTCTTCTAAAGCAAATCTTGTAGGGTTCTGACTTCTTGCATACTCATAGCCCTGATGCACGCCAGGAGCGGATTGCACGTAAGTTGATGTTTGGTAAATAGGTGTCATGATGGCTCCTGTACTTGGATCGGGATGTGCACCTGCGTGAATATATTTTGTAGCTAGTTTCATTTGTAAATTTTAATTTTTTTTAAAAAGTATTATTTATTAGGAAAGCTTATTTCCATTTTTGAACATTCTATAAGAATAGATAGTGGGTACTAATACCATTACAACCATAGCTATAAAAAATATAACAAAAGAAGCGACTGAACTAAAGACCAAACCAGCAAAAAATTGAATGACACCTCCGTATAACCATACCTTACCTGCTATTTTATGCGTGGCATTCCAGTTGTCTACGTTTTCTAATGTCCAAGGTAATTTAAAGCCTGCAAAATAGTTTTGTTTTAATTTGGGCATATATACACCCAGTGCTGCAAAAGCCAATCCCATCATGGGGAACAATAATTTTTCTATTGAAATATCTTTATGTGAGGTTGTGTATAAAATGACCATGCTTAATGCGCTTAAAAATAAAACGGTGAAAAATCCAAACTTTTGATATAAGCCATCTTCCACTTGCTCATTTCTTTTAGGGTCAATTTTTTTTATATTGGTCAATAAGAAATAAGTAAATAAACTAGTTATTCCCATAATAGTTGGCCCTAAATAAATACTATCCTTTCCGCCAAAACCATCCGCCTCGCCCTTAATATTAAAATGGGTAGGGATAATTTCGGGTAAACTAGGGTATAGGTAGGCAGCATATATAAATGGAATCCCAATTAATAAGAGCACATAAAAGAGCACCATTTTTTTATTATTCATAAAGCCCAGTTTAGCCTTAAAGTTACTATTTATTCGGTTTTAATCAATAATACGCTATGTCCACAAAAAAATTTACTTTTGCTTCAAATCGAAAAAAATGAGCAAAGGTCCAATTTCAAAATTTGTTGAGCATCATTATAGACATTTTAATGCTGCTGCCTTGGTAGACGCTGCTAAAGGCTATGAAACCCACCTTTTAGAAGGGGGTAAAATGCTAGTAAGCTTAGCGGGTGCGATGAGTACCGCTGAATTAGGTATTAGCTTGGCTGAAATGATTCGTCAAGACAAAATTGCAATTATTAGCTGTACCGGAGCCAACTTAGAGGAAGATGTAATGAACTTGGTTGCACATAGCCATTATAAGCGTGTTCCTAATTACCGCGACTTAACACCACAGGATGAGTGGGATTTATTAGAGAATCATTACAACCGTGTAACAGATACTTGCATTCCAGAAGAGGAAGCCTTTAGAAGATTGCAAAAGCATATTGTAAAGTTTTGGAAACAAGCAGAAGCAAAAGGGGAGCGTTATTTCCCACATGAGTTTATGTATCAAGTTATTTTAAGTGGTGAGTTAGAGCAATATTATGAGATTGATCCTAAAGACAGCTGGGTGGTAGCTGCTGCTAAAAAGAATATTCCTATTGTCGTTCCAGGATGGGAGGATAGCACAACTGGAAACATCTTTGCTAGCTATGTGATTAAAAATGAATTAAAAGCAAGTACGGTTAAAAGCGGTATCGAATATATGGTGGAACTAACAGAATGGTATAGAGCAAATAGTGGCGGAAAGGGTGTTGGATTTTTCCAAGTAGGTGGAGGTATCGCCGGTGATTTCCCAATTTGTGTAGTGCCCATGATGTATCAAGATTTAGAATGGCATGATGTGCCTTTCTGGAGTTATTTCTGTCAAATTAGTGATAGCACGACTTCTTACGGATCATACTCTGGTGCGGTTCCTAACGAAAAAATTACCTGGGGTAAATTAGATATTCATACGCCTAAGTTTATTGTAGAAAGCGATGCTACCATTGTAGTGCCGTTGATATTTGCCTACATTTTAGGTCAATAATTAAAAAGGGTCTAAAGAAAATTTAAGACCCATCTTAATTTTTCTCTAATGATTTTTTCAGCGCCCCCCATAAACGAGGGCGCTGATTTAATTTAAAATGATTTTTCCAATAAAAAGCCCCTCCGAATTCGAAGGGGCTTTTTTTATTTTCTTTCTGATCTAATTCTAGATTAAATAGAAATGAGAAAATATAATTTTGAGCGAACTTTGAGCTTTGCGATAGAGAGCGAAAAATTATATTTTTAAATGATTATTTAATCTACCTCCCGGGCATATTCAAAGGCAAATCTCTTTTTAACATATCTTCTCTTGTCGCCATTTCCCAAGCTGTTTCAAATATAATACGAACTCTTTTTTCCATTAAGTCGAAATTAATTTTTTCCACTGTGTCTGTTGGTTTATGGTAGTCTGCATGTGTTCCGTTGAAATAGAAAATAACGGGTACCCCTTTTGCAGCAAAATTGTAATGATCACTTCTGTAATAAAAACGATTAGTATCATTTGGATCGTTGAATCTTCTATCCAATTCCATATTGTAGTTTTTATTCACCTTATCTGTGATAGGTTGTAAATCGCTGCTTAATTTATCTTCTCCAATCAAATAAACATAGTTCATAGAATCGCCCTCATAAGTTGGATCAATTCTGCCCACCATATCAATATTTAAATCAACAGATGTTTTTTCTAAAGGATACACTGGGTGCTCACTATAATATTGAGACCCTAATAAACCTTTCTCTTCTCCCGATACATTCATAAATACAATATTACGCTTAGGGCTAAAACCTTTTTTACTTGCTTCAGCAAATGCTTGTGCAATAGCTACTACGCTTGCTGTACCTGAACCATCATCATCTGCACCGTAATAAATGACTCCGTTCTTAATACCTTCATGGTCGTAGTGGCTAGTTACAAACATATATTCATCTGTCTTTTCTTTACTAGGTAATACGGCCATTACATCGGCACTAGGTATTTCGCTACTACTATGCTCAGCAGTCCAATCGATAGTAGTGGTGTAGACACCTTTAGGTACATCGGCTAATTCTTGGTCCGAATAATCTTTACTGCCTCCTAATAAACGACTACCTATACTTTTAGAAACTGTCATACTTACAAAGTTGCTAGCGGTACTTGGTTTTAAACTTAATCTCCCATTTAAATTACTAGGGGAACTTGGATTGCTACTTGCAATGATAATGATTCCTAAGGCGCCTAATTTTTGGGCTGCCATAATTTTATAAATACTTCTTTCCTTACTTTCTGTAGCAACCAATAATTTTCCTTTTACATCGGCTGTTGATTTATCATTGAAATCATTACCTACAAATATAATAGCATTGGTGTTCAAAGCTTTTTGAGGTACAGAAGAAGCACTCACCCAATAGTCTTTATCTAAAGTATAGACTTCGCCATTCACTTTTAAAGTAGAGCTAAGCACTTTATCTTGATATAATGTAAAGGGTAATGAATAAGAACCATTGTTACCTGGCTTTAATTTGAATTTCTTGTATTGGCTTGTTAAATAAGCAGCCGCCTTTCTTTCACCTTCCGTACCAGTTTCTCTTCCTTGCATTTCTGCACTGGCAATAATACTTAAGTGCTCCTTCAATCCAGCTGCAGTAATTGCTTTTGCTGCAGTGTTGGCATCAATGCCTTGTGCTGCAGCCAAAACTGTGACAAAGCTTAAAAATAGAACGAGTAGTTTACGCATTTTTTTATTTTTAAATTATTAACATGAAATTTTTTGAACTCTATTTTGATGTCTACCCCCTTCGAAGGCAGTATTCATAAATTTTTCTATCATTTCTTTAGCAAGCTCAATACTTACATAACGCGCAGGAATACAAATTATATTCGCATCATTGTGTAAACGGGTTAATTCGGCTACATCGGTCTGCCAACATAAACCAGCTCTAATGCCTGCATGCTTATTGGCTGTCATAGCCACACCATTGGCGCTACCACAAAATAGAATACCAAATGCAGCTTCTCCCGTTTCAACACTAGTAGCTGTGGGATGAGCGAAGTCGGGGTAATCTACAGAATCCGAAGTATACGTACCAAAGTCCTTGGTGGTATATCCTTTTTCTTGCAACCAGGCATTGATGGTGTTTTTAAAATCAACACCTGCATGGTCGCCACCTAAGGCAATAGGTTTATTAGCATCAAAAACAAATGACATAGTTTATTTTTTAAAGGTATAGAATAGATACAATTAACATATTGCAATTATATTTTTTCCTAATTTAAGTTTTCTATTTAATCTCTACTTTAATCCCACTGCTCTTCTTCTGCTTTTTTAACAGACTTATGTGCCCATCTTGAAACGAAGATGCTAAATTCAAATAAAGTATATAAAGGAATAAAAACAATTAATTGACTATACCAGTCTGGACTGGGTGTGATAAAGGCAGCTACCAATAAAATAATAACCGCTGCATATTTACGCGTAGTACTCAAAAACTTAGGAGTGATTAAACCAATTTTGGTTAATAAAAATACAATGACAGGTAATTCAAAGGCAATACCGCAACCTAATATTAAGTTGGTTAAATTATCTAAGTAATCGGCGAATGTTGGAATAGTGGTGATGACTCCTTTAGAACCCAACTGAAAGCCTGCTAAAAAATTAAAAGTAAAGGGACCTAGTACAAAAAATCCAAAGGCGGAACCCATGAAGAAAAATAAAGAAACCCAAAAAATCATGAACCTTGTATTCTTAACTTCTTTTTCTTTTAATGCAGGTTTTACAAATGACCATATTTGATAAAATATAAAAGGGAAGGCTATAATTAAACCACCCACAAAGGCCATACTAATACTGCTTAAAAATTGGCCACCAAAAGTGGTGCTTTGTAAAGATACTTTCACAGGAGGCATACAAAGTGCATCTCCTAAATGTAACCAGTGACTTAAATCGCAGAATACTTTATAAGTAATGAAATCTGAATTCAGTGGACCTGTGATGACATTGTCCATAACCCAATCACGATAAATAAATATGACAAGCGAAGTAATTAATACAGCGCTTAATGAGCGAACAATGGTACCCCTTAATACTTCCAAATGATCGATGAAAGACATCTCTGATTCATCTGTTTTTTTAAATCGGTCAAATAGTGCCATAATACATTATCAATGAGGGCTAAAGTTAAGGTTTCTAGTGGAAAAAGGGGGTTCAAAAATCAAAAAAAGGACTAGCGGATTTTAATTTTTGCCTTTTCAATTCGGGTATCACTAACGGCCAATATTTCGGCATCAAAATGAGGCAAATGTATAATAGTGCGCATTTTAGGAATGGACTCGTGGTATTGAATTAAATAGCCACTAAGGGTCTCAGAGCTGTCTGCAGAAAAGTCTATACCATATTTTTCATATAAGTAGTCTAGTTCTAAACGACCACTAAATATATACTCCGTATCTGAAAGCTTTTTTTCAACCAGATCCTGCTCATCATATTCATCTTCAATTTCTCCAAAAATTTCTTCAAGCACATCTTCCATAGTGACAATACCAGCAGTGCCTCCAAATTCATCCACTACCCATGCAATACTTTTTCTTTTTTTAGAAAACAAACTGATAAGATCAGCTGCATTCATACTCTCCGTTACTAAAGGAATGGAATGTAAAATAGAAGCAATTTGAGTGGGCTTTTTAAATAAATCTAATTGATGCACATAACCCACTATTACATCGAGGGTTTCATCATAGACAATGAGCTTACTTAATTTAGTTTCAATAAAGACTTCACTTAAGCTTTGAATAGAAGTGCTTAAATCCACACCTACAATTTCTGTTCTAGGTACCAAACACTCTCTAATTTTTATATCGGGTAAGCTTAATGCGTTTTCAAATAAATCTGTATTTAAATCTTGTTGTTCTTTCGATTGTTTTGTTTGTTGTACAAAATGGGCTAGATCAACTTTGGTGAAGCCTTCTTTTTTATGAATGATGCGCATTTGAAATAAATATTTCAATACAAACTGCGCTAGGTTCACCAGTAATATAGTGATGGGCCTAAATAATAAATGAAAAAATTGTGCCAAAGGAGCGAATAGCGTAATCATAGAAGCGGCCCTGGCTTTGAATATAGCCTTGGGTACTAGTTCACCTATAAGTAATATCACAAGCGTAGATAAAATAGTATTACCCAGTAAAATGGAGTAGGGGCCTAGCGCCCATCTATCCCAAATATATTTATGTAATAAGCCTTCGAATTGAATACCAAAGACCACCAAGGAAATATTTAAACCAATTAAACAAGTACCAATAAATTGGGTAGGTGTTTCTAAAAAATTCGCAATAATTTTTCCTGACCTATGGCCCTGCTTTTTTTTAAGCTCTAAGCTTAATCGGTTGGCACTCACAAAGCCAATTTCGTAGCCTGAGAAAAATCCAATCAAAATAATAGAAGCAACTATTGCAAAAAGCATATTAATGTTTTATTCAATTTCAAAATTAGTCATTACCACTCAGGTAATTTTGGTTTTGTTTCAACAATATTTTCAATTTGTTCCATCATCTCCGCTGTTAATAAGGCGGCCGTATCAATGGCCGTTAAATTGTCTATTAATTGTGCTTTGTTCGTAGCGCCTAAAATAGCTGTACTTACATTTGGGTTTTTAATACACCAGGCAATGCTTAAAGAAGCCGTACTTACTTTTAAAGCCTTTGCCATGGCAGCTAATAGCTGTACTTTTTTAATTCTGTCTTGCATTAACCATCTGTCTCTTAACCATTCAAAACCTTCTAATTGAAAACGTGAACCCTCTGGTATACCATCATTGTATTTTCCTGTTAAAAGGCCTGAGGCTAAAGGGCTCCAGATGGTTGTGCCCATTCCTACGTTCTTAAAAATTTCAAGGTATTCGTTTTCCATTTTTGCACGCTCAAATAAATTGTATTGAGGTTGTTCTACCGATGGGCCTATTAAATGCTGTGCGGCGGCAATTCTGTGGGCTTCCATAATTTCAACACCACTCCACTCACTAGTACCCCAGTATAAAATTTTTCCTTGTTGAATAAGTGTATTCATCGTTTGCACTACTTCTTCAATAGGGGTGGTTTTATCAGGTCTATGACAATAGTAAAGGTCTAGGTAATCGGTTTGTAATCTGATCAAGGCTTCATGACAAGCCTCGGTTAAATGCTTTCTACTAAGTCCTGTTTGATTGGGTTTGTTGGCTTTGCCTCTCCATCCAAAATAAGCTTTAGATGAAAGCACGATAGAAGTTCTATCCCATTTTTTATTGTTAAGTACGCGCCCCATCATTTTTTCACTCTCGCCTGCAGCATACACTTCTGCGTTATCAAAAAAATTAATTCCTGCATCGTAAGCAATACCCATTAGTTCGTCGGCAATGCCGTCGTTGATTTGTTTGTGAAAAGTAACCCAGCTTCCAAAACTAAGTGTACTTAATTGTAAGCCTGTCTTTCCCATTTTTCTGTATTCCATAAAGATTATTTTGGATTGCTGCCAGTACTATCGGATAGTATAGCAAAACTATTTGATTGTGGTTTAAAAATATGAATATCACTTAAATCTTGATTGGCTTCAAAACCCTTCCCATAAATTTTAGCGATGGGGTTATGTTGTTTTACAATCACTTCTTTATCGGTGGTGAATTTATTAGTCAATTGATCCCATATCATTTCCTTGCACCATAAAGTATCGCCCAGCACATTATATACAACTACATTATTTTTTAAAAAAACTTTATCCTCTTGCTCTTTATAATTGGCATAATCGGCACTAAGCTTACTTTGAATATGTAAGCTATCTTTATAAAAATCTACTTTAATAGTATTTGGAAATTCAACCATCCTGCCACTATCTACTAAATACTTATTCATGAGTGGGGCCGTTAACTTAGCTGTCATTTTTCCATCGGTACTAATAAAAATAGAAACGTCTTTGCCTACATCAATACCACCAATACGTGAACTTAACGCCTGTACTTCATTGACATTATTTTCACAGGCCAGCATAAAAAAGCAGCTACTTATAAAAGCAACTGCTAGTTTAGTATTTTTATTGAATAAGGTATTAATCATATTTGCGTTTATTAAACCAAACATCGCTCAAGCTATAACCTAATGAAAATTGTACAAAGTTTTCTTTGTAATCGTTAACACCAGAGCCTCTTTGGCCTACTTGCAATGCTAAATTTAGTAAAGTATATTGTAAATCGTATGAACGATATTTTCTAATAGGTAGTCCCAGGCCCGCAGTCAAGGCAGAGATTTTCAAGCCTTCATTGTCTATATTTAAATAGTCTTTACCTGTATAAAAGCCTGCTCTATAAGTAACTGTAGACCAATAACTTTCATAGTTAAAAGCATTAGGACAAAACTGCGCTCCTATACGAAACATCCAAGAATTAGAAAGCTCATCTCTTTGACCATAGAAGCTGTACTTGTCTTTCCAAGCGGCGCTATTGTATTCTATACCCAATACCCATTGATCATAACTTCCTCTTGTTTCAAATTCTTTTTTATGCAAGGCTAAGCCTAAAGTATACATAGCAGGAATAATAACATTGCCTCTAACATTTTGAAGAGAAATAGCAGTATCTAAAGGAGTAGAAGTGGAAGCTGTAAAATTACCAGTAGAACGTACTAGGTCTTGTTTGCCTTTCATGGTCTGGTCGAAGGTACCTGTGGCACCATAACTTAATGTGTATTCTGTTTTTTGAATACCTTTTTCTTTTTGAATTTTATAAATTGGAAATTCTCCTAGCAAACCCCATTGAAAAAATGCACCACTAAATACAGTATTGGTATAGGAAGTAGATTGGAAAAAATAATTTGAATCGGTACTGTTTTTAAATGATTTTATATTCTCTATTTTTCGACGTCCAAAATTAAAACCTGTATTGGCTCCAATACTCAAGTATTTCCAAGTCTTACCAAAACCTACAAATACTTGGTTTAATCCACCTTGACCAATATAATTATTGAATACAGTATCCCCAGAAGAAATCTTTTTTATTTCGTTCACTGAGTAATTTATTTGAGAGATAGGCCTTAAGCCAAATGCCATTCCTGTTTTTTTATTTTTATCCATGGGCAAACCCACTAAGATATAATTAGGAATTAAGTAAGTAGATTTTTCTTTGCCAGCGGGGCTTGATAACTTACTTAAATTATTATTATTAAAGTTCAACCCTAGGTCAAACGTAGTCATATAAATAGTACCATAAGAAGCAGGGTTATTGAAATTAACGCTTTGCCCATAGCTGCCATTCATAGATGCAGTATAAGCTGCAGAAAAACCTCCCAATGCCTGACTAGCTACATTTTGATTATTCACTATTTCAGTGCCTAATCCATACCTAGAAAAAGGGGAGTTAATTTGAGCCTTAGTTGGGGTGATAAAACAAACTAAACCTAGAAAGGGGGTTAACCTAATTATTTTTTTCGCAAATAGCATACAGTCCTTTATATATTAAATTTTGGTCGGCAAATATCCTCTTTTTTAAATGAGGCACAAAATAAGAAATGTCTCCACCGGTTAATAGCACGTTAAAGTTGCCATATTTCTGCTCATATGCTGTAATAATGCCATCTATTTCGGCTGCCATGCCCAAAATAACTCCGCTAAGGATATTGGTTTTAGTATCATAACCGACCAGGGGGAACTCGTTGGAGGGGCTAATCAGGGGTAAAAGGGCTGTTTGCTCATGCATTGCCTTGAAGCGCATTTGCATGCCTGGTGAAATACTACCTCCTAAAAATTCATGGGTATTATTGATAAAATTATAAGTAATACAAGTGCCCAAGGAGATGACTAAATTATGCGCATGGGGGAACTGGTCAACAGCGGCGGCAATTAAAGCTAAACGATCGGCGCCAATGGTTTCTGGCTTGCCCACCGGAGTGGTAAAGTTAATTTGGGTACTAGGTCCCAATAAATGAAATTGAGTATTTTTTGAAAGCAGGGTTTCTATCTCTTTATCGTGATGAATAACGGAAGATAAAATAGTTTTTGCTGGAGTAAATTCAGTTAATAATTTTTCAATTTCTTGAAGAGAGCCGGTCTCTAAAACACGAAGTTCGACGAGTGCCGCATTGGTAAAAATGGCTGCTTTTAATCGGGTGTTGCCAAAATCAAAACAAATGGTGGTGGACATAAACTTATTTATGATTCAAAAATAATCTCTTTGCCCCAAAGTTTAGATAAAACAATAGGCAAGTTGCAAAAGTTTTCGGTTATTTGATATACAAAATAAATGTAAATGAAAGTTTCGGGATTTAGTTATGTAAGAAATGGGTTTGATTACGGAGTCCCTTTTGTAGAAGCCATTCAATCGGCCTTGCCCATATGCGATGAATTTATAATTGCCGTGGGCGATTCCAATGATGGCACAAGAGAAGCCATAACCAACTTACAATCAGACAAATGAAAAACAAATCGATCATATAAAAAAGGCAATAGATAAGTACGATGCTGATAGCAGTTTGGATGGCTTTATTTTACCATTTTTACATTTTTGGGGTGGGTATAATTACTGCAGAAATTCTAGAAGAGTACATAATTTTGAAGTACGTGTTTTTCGAAATAATATAGGTGTTAGATCGTATAGAGACTCACAAGGATTTAGAAAGTACAAGTCCAAAGAGGGGTATGAAAATAATACGGACAAAGGGGAAAAGCTGCGCGTTAAATTAGTGGATGCAGTTGTTTATCATTACAATGGTGTAAGACCACCTGCAGCATTTAGAAAGAAAGCACAAATGTTTGGGGAACAATATTTGGAAAAAGAGGAAGTTGAAAAGCAATTAAATAAAATTAACTTTGATTGGGATAATGTTGATCGAGTTGTTTTATTTAAAGGGGAGCACCCATCTTATATGCAGGAAAAAGTAAATGCGCAAAACTGGGAATATACTTTTGATAAAAGTAAAGCAAGATGGAAATTAAAAGATCGCTTAATACAGCCAATAGAAGATCTTATTGGTTTTAAATTTGGCGAGTACAAGAACTATAAACTTATTTAATAAATTTGAATGATAGAATTCGAAAAAATATATAAGGGGGTAGCGGAGGGTGATTATTTATTACTCGCTAAGGCAGTTTCTCAAATTGAAAATAATACAGCTGAGGCAGCAGTATTATTACAAAGTTTACTCCCTCAGTCCAGTCCTATCATAGGCATTACAGGTCCTCCGGGTGCAGGCAAAAGCACTTTAATTAATGCGCTCATTACCACCTGGGTGAATGAGGGTAAAAAAGTAGCAGTGCTATCGGTGGATCCTTCTTCCCCTTTTCACCAAGGCGCTATTTTAGGTGATCGTATTCGTATGAAGGATTGGTATTTGCATCCTCAGGTGTACATAAGATCACTTGCTTCAAGAGGACATTTAGGGGGCCTTAATATGGCCATGCTTTCCATGACTACTTTAATGCAGTCTGCTGGCTTTGATTATATCTTAGTGGAAACGGTGGGTGTGGGGCAATCGGAGGTAGAGATAGCCTCCTTGGCAGACACCACAGTGGTCGTCTTAGTGCCAGAAGCGGGCGATGAAGTGCAGATGATGAAATCGGGTTTAATGGAAATTGCCAATGTATTTGTAGTCAATAAAAGTGACCGACCCAATGCGCAAGTTTTTGTCAATCATTTAAAACAAATGATTGCTGAAAATACATCTAGTCAATTGGCGCCAGCCGTAGTAAGCACGATTGCTACTGAGCGGGAAGGCATTTCGGATTTATTAAAAGCCATTGAAGCACATCAATTAGCCATGCAGGATGGCTTACAGAAAAAAGAAATGTACTTTAATAAAGTGGTACAATTAATTATGGCCAGTAAAATGAATCAGGTAGATATAGAAAAAGTGAAAACGAGTTTAGCCTTGGAGTGTACTAAAGCAAATTTTAATGTTTTTAAATTTGCACAAACATTTTATTAATTGCTAATTTTTATACAATCAATTTTCAGATTGAGTTATTGTATAATGCTTTATTCGAAAATAAAATTGTTGCAGTAAGTAGCTTTATTACTAAAGTCCTGAAATTTTTCAAAAGTAAATTCGGCAATTGGAATGAAATGAGTTCCTTGAATAATTTTTCCTTGATAGCCCAGTGATTCTAAATAATGAATTGTTTCCATTACTTGTTCTTTACCAATATGCCTCGATTCAATTTCTACTAAAATTTTAGGCCTGTGTTTTTTAAGGGTAGCTGCTGCCCCCTTAAAAACATTTAATTCATTGCCCTCCACATCTACTTTTAAAAAATGAGGGATAAGTTGATGTTTTTCGCAGTATTCATCCATGGTAGTGATGATTACTTTTTCAGTGGCTTGAAAATTAATATCGTTTTCATGTTCTACAATAGTGGCGCTAGGAGAGCTTGATTTACCCTCTAAATGAGCAGGTAGGTATAAATTGCTTTGGCCAGATACATTGGAAAGTGCAATATGTTCAATAACCACATTGTCCCAATGAAATAGATTTTTTAATTTTTCTAAATAAGTAAAAAGAATTTTTTGAGGTTCAAATCCAATGAGCCTACCTCCTTTACCCGTTTGTGCTAATAGCTGGTATAAGTAGCCTGCTTTATGGGCACCGATATCAAAGACAAGGTCTCCTTTTTTAATAGATTTATTGATATAGGCAAACTCGCCTTTATCGCTTTTACTGTATTTATACACTCTGTGTAAAAGCTTAATGGATTCAACTATTCTCATTAAAGGGAGATTAAGGGAGTTATGGTTTATCCTGCTTCCACCATTTAAAGGCGATATAACCAGCAATGGCAAATGGCATAGCTGCTAGGTATAGAATACCCGCATTGAACCCCTTTCCCGCTTCCTGTCCAATTTGAGCGGCAGTTTTGGTACAGATAGAGCATTGTGCCATAGCACTTGCCACTAATAATTGAGAGAGTATTAATAACGAAATTCGTTTCATGAATACTTTAATTTAAATAAAAGGCCCCTTGCGGGGGTCTTATTACAAAGTGTTAAGCTTTCGCTTTAGTTGCTTTTTCAGTTTTTACAGCCGCTGCTTTTGGGGCAGTTGCTTTTTCAGTTTTTACAGCTGCTACTTTAGGTGCAGTTGCTTTTGCGGCAGCCGCTTTAGTGCCTTTGCTAGCCACTTTATGTGGTCTGCTTACGCCAAAAGAACCTTTAAATCTTTTTCCTTTAGCTGTTTTTTTATCTCCTCTTCCCATATTCTTGTTTTTTGTTAATTGTTGATTGGACAGCAAAAATAAAAAAACCCTCGCACATACGAGGGTTTTTTTTCAAAATCTTGTAATTAAACGATTTTAGTCACTTAAACTATAATTTACCGCTCAATTCTTTACCTGCTTTGAATTTTGCAACTTTCTTAGCTTTGATTTTGATAGCAGCACCAGTTTGTGGATTGCGGCCCATACGAGCAGCACGCTTAGAAACTGAGAATGTACCAAATCCTACTAAAGTTACTTTATCTCCTTTTTTCAAGGCTTTTGTAACTGCTTCGATAAATGCGTCTAAAGCTGCGTTAGCTTGTGTTTTTGCGATCTCTGCATTGTCAGCAATGTGAGCGATCAATTCTGCTTTGTTCATAGATGTGTTTTTTATAAGTTTGAAACGATGTAACAAATTTATTGGGTTTTATCAATTGAAAAAATATTTTTTTAAAAATGCATTTTTATATATCGCTTGAAACCCTTAAATAGTAAGGTTTTCGAGCAAAATCATGCAATTCGTTAGTATACTGTATTCAATGGAAAACATATGAAACCCTTGCTGACATTGAGTTTCATTGATAATCGGCTGAAATATAGGCCTGCCTTGCGTTTCCGCTATTTAATCTATCCACATTCAATTAACAATTTGCATTTCAGTGCAAAAGTAGAAGCATTTTTCACCCCAGGCATGCTGTACTTCCTTTAAATGGTCATTTGCCTGTACTTCTTGATAGGCCTGCCATAGCTCAATGTTGTCACAATAAAGCTGTAAGGTATAAGTAGGTGATTGGTCGGCATTTACTTTAATTTGATAAAATTTATTTTCTGTAAAACTTTGACTTGACATTAAGCTAGGAATAAAATTATTTTTCATCCATTCCAACCATTGAAATTCTACAGCTGGATCAATTTGAAAACTAATATTATATACTTTCATGAAAATAATTTTATATTTTATTTTAATTCTAAAACGATAGGGCAGTGGTCGCTATGTTTTACCATAGGTAGGATGGTGGCGGCTTTAATAGAGTTTCCTAGTGCCTCTGTAGTGCATAAATAATCAATACGCCATCCTTTATTTTGCAACCGCACACTAGGGAATCTTTGGGTCCACCAAGAATAACCACCGGTGGTGCTAGGATTTATTTTTCTATAACTATCTATCCATCCATTTTTTAATAAGCTATCCATCCAAACTCTTTCTTCGGGTAAAAAACCAGAAGAATTTTTATTGCCTTTAGGATCATGTATATCTATTTCTTGATGGGCAATATTATAGTCGCCTGCAAGAATTATTTTGGGACGTTTCTTTTGAAGCTTTTTTAAATAGGTTTCAAACTCTTTTAACCATTGGTATTTATAGGTCTGTCTTTCATCGCCACTACTTCCTGATGGGAAATAGGCATTCACAATGCTGAGATCCCCTATATCTACTCTAATGACCCTGCCCTCAAAATCGCTCATTTCAAATCCATTGCCAGTTTGCACCAGGTCGGGCTTAATTTTACTAAAAATAGCGACACCACTATAGCCTTTTTTTTGTGCAGAGAACCAGGATACATGGTAGCCAAGGTCTGTGAATAAACTAAGGTCGATATCGTTTTCACTAGCCTTGGTTTCTTGAACACAAAAAACATCAACGGGATATTCTTTTAGCCATTCAATAAGCCCTTTTTTAATAGCGGCTCTAATTCCATTGACATTATAACTTACAATTCGCATGCAATAGTTTGTTTATCCAGGTTGTTGAAATATTTCCGCATAAGCAATAAGTAATAATAAGTTTTCTAAGGCAGGTAAATTATTTCTTTTTTCTACCATTTGAAGGGGTTTTTTATTTCCACTAATGGCCATTACCATTTGTTTATCTATAAGGATTGTAGTAATATTATTTTCATAATTCAGTTGAATCACAAAATCATGATTCATTGATTTGCCGCTAATAACTCTTGTATGCGTGATAGATTGTTTTGTAAAAATGGTACCTAAGTTGGCTGTTTTGCTAGAGTCATACCCATTGTATACAATGTCAGGGTAATAAAATTTATTCTCTTCTTTAACAAAGTCTTTAACGCTAAAATTACCAATACTATCCTTGTCTTGAAAAATACGATGTATGACTTCAGGTAAAAATTGAATAGCCAATTTAGGACTACTATTATCCCCTACTACCGGCTCGCTATTAAATTCAATATAGGACTCTAAAGTATAATCGATATTATTTTGAATATCTCTAAGGGGCTGCATAACTTGGTAGTATTCATTTCTATTGAAATAAGGTCTTGTTTTTCTAATGAGTTCTACTAAGTCTTTATAGGGATTGGTTTCAGATCTATCTTTATTATTTATTTTTTTTAAAACAGCGGGCGGTACTCTTAAAGCATGTTGACCTGCATTATCTTCAAAAGAAATGAACTTCTTTGTAGTATCAAATAGTACTCTGGGCATATTGTGCACAAAGGGCATCCAGTAATTATCTGTGGCATAGGCCGCAGGTACTTTGACATTGATAAAATCAATTTCGTCTCCCGCCGCATCCAAATAGTTCATAGCCTTTGCAATGGTATAGTATAATAAACTAGGCATAGTAGGGGAGGACTTAATAGTATACCCTAGCCCTATAGATTCAACAGGAGTAAAGCCCAACATAATTGTTTTTTGAAAAACACGCTCTTTTTTTAAATTAAAAATTGAACAAGCAATAAACCATACTGAATGGATACTGTCTTTCTCCCTTTCTGATAATTTGACTAAATCATTTTTATATGCAAATTCAGGGTCCATCTCATATATTTCTATATAAGCGTGATAAGGAATAGTAAGGCTATTAGACCAATCAATTTTTATTTTACCAGTTTGATTTAGTTTAGTAAGTGCATTTGTAGTGGTGACATAGCCTTTATCTCTTTGCATTTTTAAAGTAACAAAAAGACTAGAGTCTAAGCTTTCTAAAATAGGACTGATATTCGCTGGAATTTTCCAGTAACTAGCCGATGGGTTTAAGTAAGAATAGGCTTGAATTTGTTCCACTACCACTGTTGGGGCAGGTGCATTTTGAGACCATCCTTGAAAGGAGAAAACTAATGTAAACAATAGAAATTTAGTAACGATCAAGCGCTTCATAAGTCGTATAAAATGATAGGTCAAATTTAGTTCATTTATAGTACTATGCTTCAATATTTATTCTAACTTCAATCAGCAGATTTGTTAAAATATTCAAAGCAGCCATGAAACCAATAGAAAAGCAGAGAATTATTCCAGCCTTTAAGCAGTATGACTTAGAAGGGCCTAAGCCCAGGGTGAATGAATTTTTATTTGCCTTTAAAATTTTTATTCAATTTATTAAAGGCTTTAGAACTTTAAACTTTCTGGGGCCCTGTATTACTGTTTTTGGTTCGGCAAGATTTGATGAGAACCACATGTACTATAAAATGGCAAGAGAGGTTGGAAAAAAAATAGCTGAACTAGGTTTTACCACAATGACAGGAGGCGGTCCGGGTATTATGGAAGCCGCCAATAGAGGGGCTTTTGAAAACGGCGGAGCCTCTGTTGGTTGTAATATTAAACTGCCTTTTGAACAAGCGCCGAACCCCTACACGCAAACATCTATTACTTTTAGTTATTTTTTTATTAGAAAAGTACTACTTGTAAAATATTCTTATGCTTTTATAATTATGCCTGGAGGCTTTGGTACACAAGATGAATTTTTTGAAACCTTAACCTTGGCCCAAACTAAGGTCATCAACGATTTTCCTATTGTGGTGATGGGCAAAGAATATTACGAACCTTTTCATCAGTGGATGGATTATATGATTGCAGAAGGCACTATTGCTGCAGAAGATAGAAAATTTATGATATTCACCGATAGTGTAGACGAGGCCATGGAACATATAAGTAAATATGTAAACAAGAATTACAAAGTCAAACCACGCAAACGTTTATGGTGGCTGTTTGAAAAAAATTAACTAAAAAACTTTTTAGTCAATCACCGGCTGTAACCATCTGGTGATATATTCTAATGGTTTACCCTTTCTTTTGGTGTAATCTAATACTTGGTCCTGACTAATTTTACCTAATCCAAAATATTGACTTTGTGGATTCGCAAAATACCAACCACAAACACTAGAGGCTGGATACATGGCTAAACTTTCTGTTAAACTAATACCCGTATTTTTTTCTGCGTCTAATAAATTAAACAAAGTATATTTTTCGGTATGATCTGGACAAGCAGGATAACCTGGTGCAGGACGAATACCTACATACTGCTCACTAATTAAAGACTCATTGTTTAAAGTCTCATCTGCTGCATAGCCCCAATATTCTTTTCTCGTTTTAGCGTGTAAGTATTCTGCAAAGGCTTCTGCTAATCTATCGGCTAAGGCTTGCAAAATAATTTTATTGTAGTCGTCTAAGTTTTCTTCAAACTGCTTGATATGTTTTTCAATACCATGAATGGTGACTGCAAAGGCACCTATAAAATCTTTTTTATTTTCTGAGCTTGGGCAAATAAAATCGGCCAATGAATAATTGGGTTGACCCACTGTTTTTTTAGCTTGCTGTCTTAGATAATGTAAGGCTATTTTTTCATTTCCATTTTCTACCAATACATCATCGTTATGGGAACTAGCTGGCCAGAAGCCAATGGCTCCTTTGGCTGTTAGCCATTTTTCTTCAACAATTTGCTTTAATAATTTTTGCGCATCGGCATATAATTTTGTAGCTACTTCTCCTACTACCGAATCTGTTAAAATAGCAGGGAAATTACCATGTAATTCCCAAGCAATGAAAAAGGGTTTCCAATCGATATAGTCTACAAGTACCGATAAGTCGTTTATTTCAATGGCTTTATTGCCCGTAAAACTAGGCGCTACCACTTTAAAATTTTCCCAATCAATGATGGCTTTATTTTCTAAAGCATCCGCATAGCTAAGTGATTGCTTGGTTGTTTTTTTATTGTCAAAATCGGACTTTAATCCTGCATAGGATTTTTCTAATTCTAATAAGAAAGGGGCTTTCTGGTCTTTATTTAATAAAGAACCTGCCACCGTTACACTTCTGGAAGCGTCTAATACATGTATGACACCATCTCCATATTCTGGTGCAATTTTTACGGCAGTATGCATACGAGAAGTAGTAGCACCTCCAATCATAAGTGGAATAGTCATTCCTCTACGTTTCATTTCTTTAGCGATATAGACCATCTCATCTAAAGAAGGTGTAATAAGTCCGCTGAGTCCAATAATATCTACCTCCTGCTTTTGCGCTTCTGTTAAAATTTTGTCAGCAGCGACCATCACCCCTAAATCAATAATTTCATATCCATTACAACCGAGTACCACACCCACAATATTTTTTCCAATATCATGCACATCCCCTTTCACAGTGGCTAATAATATTTTAGCAGGTCCCTTGCTCGCGCCATTTGGGTTGATAGAGGCTAATTTTTTTCTTTCTTTCTCTGCTTCAATATAGGGTGTTAACACCGCCACACTTTTTTTCATCACCCTTGCACTTTTTACTACCTGCGGTAAAAACATTTTTCCTGCACCAAATAAATCACCCACTTGGTTCATGCCTGCCATGAGTGGCCCCTCAATGACTTCTAAGGGTTCGCTGTATTGTAATCTTGCTTCTTCTGTATCGGCGTCAATAAAATCGGTAATACCATTAATTAAAGAATGCGCTAATCTTTCTTCTACGGTGCCTTCTCTCCATGCAGCACTCTTCACTTCTACTTTACCTTTTGCTTTTACAGTATCGGCATATTCAATCAAGGCTTCAGTGGCTTCGTTGTTGTCGTTATTTCTATTGAGAATTACATCTTCGCATAAGTTTCTTAAAGTAGGTTCAATTTCATCATAGACTTCTAATTGACCAGCATTCACAATACCCATATCCATACCCGCTTTAACAGCATGGAATAAAAATACAGCATGAATGGATTCACGCACTGCATCATTACCTCTAAAAGAAAAAGATACATTCGATACACCCCCACTCACTTTAGCAAGCGGCATTTTTTCTTTAATAACACGAGTAGCTTCAATAAAATCTACAGCATAATTATTATGCTCTTCAATACCGGTGGCCACTGCAAAAATATTGGGATCGAAAATAATATCTTGAGGATCAAATCCTACTTGCTCCACTAAAATTTTATAAGCGCGGGAACAAATTTCAATTTTACGGTCCTTGGTATCGGCTTGTCCTTTTTCATCAAAGGCCATTACAATGACTGCTGCCCCAAAGGCTTTACAAATATAGGCTTGCTCAATAAATTTAGCTTCTCCTTCCTTCATGGAAATAGAATTCACAATACATTTTCCTTGCACACATTTTAAACCCGCTTCTATAATTTCAAATTTAGAACTATCAATCATGATAGGTATCTTGGCAATATCTGGTTCGCTTTGAATTAAGTTTAAAAAAGTAGTCATGGCAGTAACCCCTTCTAATAAGGCGTCGTCCATGTTTACATCAATAATTTGCGCACCGCTTTCTACCTGACCTCTAGCTACTGATAAAGCTTCTTCGTATTTATTTTCTTTAATCAGCCTTGCAAATTTCTTAGAACCTGTTACATTGGTTCTTTCACCTACGTTGACAAAATTAGTTTCAGGACGAATAATTAAAGGTTCTAATCCGGCTAATCTTAAATAAGGTTTAATATGTATTATTTCTTCGCTCATAATTTAAATAGTTGGGTCTAAAATAGGTAGCGTGCGGGGTGTAATATTTTTTACATTATCTGCTATATGTTTGATATGATCTGGGGTGGTGCCGCAACAGCCCCCTACAATATTGACAAATTTATTTTTAGCCCACTCTTCAATAAAGTGTGCTGTTTCATGTGGCTGCTCATCGTACTCACCCATCGCATTGGGTAACCCTGCATTGGGATAGGCCGATGTATAACAACTGGCTATTTGTGAAAGCTCTTCAATATGACTTCTCATTTCTTGTGCCCCTAAAGCACAGTTTAAACCAACACTTAAAGGTTTGGCATGTTCTACAGAAGTATAAAATGCGGATAAGGTTTGACCACTTAAAGTTCTACCCGATGCATCGGTGATCGTACCACTAATCATCATAGGTAATTCAGGCTTGCCTTCTTTTCTAAAATATTCTTTCACTGCGAATATGGCGGCCTTTGCATTTAAGGTATCAAAAATAGTTTCAATTAAAATGATATCTACGCCACCATCCACCAGCCCACGTATTTGTTCGGTATAGGCTACTACTACTTCATCAAAAGTAACAGCGCGAAAACCTGGATTATTTACATCTGGCGATAAACTTAAAGTTTTATTTAAAGGTCCAATAGCACCTGCAATATATTTTTCTGTTGCGTTAGGGTGTTTTGATTTGTATTGACTAATAGCTTCCTTTGCACATTTAGCAGCGGCTACATTTAATTCATAAGCCAATGATTGCATATCATAATCGGCCATGGCAATAGATGTGCTACTGAAAGTATTGGTTTCAACAATATCGGCACCTGCTTCTAAATATTGCAAATGAATACCCGTAACAATAGCGGGCTGTGTAATGCATAATAAATCGTTATTGCCTTTAAGGTCTGAATGCCAGTCCGCAAATCTTGTGCCGCGGTAATCGGCCTCCGTTAATTTATGGCGCTGAATCATAGTGCCCATGGCACCATCAATAACCAAAATTCTTTTTTTGAGTGTCTCTTGAATTGACATAAATAAATTTTTATGCATGTATCCAAAAGAAAATAGAACAACTAATAATACTATTAAATAGTGGGGGGTGTAAATAGTATCGTTTATTAGTTCTTTTTTTTCCTTTCGGGAAGCAGGTTGAACAATAAACAAATCCGCCTGCAATGCGTTGCAAAGTTAATACACTATTAGTTTCTAGCCAAATAAAGCCGTTTTTATGCTAAAATGCTTGCTTAAAGTAAGGCAGCACTAATATCGATATTGATTTTATCGGCTACCATTTTAATTAAAATACCACCAATTTTAAAGTCCTTTAGAGTCACCGTAAACTTTGCAGTGGCGATGGGTTGGCCGTTTTTAATTTCTATCAATCCACTCGTTTGCATGGCTTTATTCACTCCATGTACTTGCATAGTGCCTTTAACCGTGATAGGGTACTTGCCATCCTTGGTAAAATTAACAGTAGAAAAATTAGTGATTTTGCCATTAAAAAAGGCACGAGGGAATTGATCGCTTTCTAAATATTCTTCATTAAAATGTTTTTGCATGCCTTCCATCTCAAATGTAAAGTCTTTGATAAGCATGATGAAACTCAAATCACCATTGGATTGTAGACGACAAACTGCATTTTTATTTACGGCATCAATATCGCTATCGTCGACTGCTATAAAATGTACTTCTGCCTTGGTCGTACTATAATTTTTTTGAGCCACCAAGGGGCTGCTTACTAGAATGGCGAATAAAAAAATGAATAGAATTCTCATACTTAATGTTTGAACATCAAAATTATACAATTCGGTTGAATTTGCCTATTTTATATATTGGTGTATAGGTTGGCGGTTGGATATACTCTTGCCCAGGGTCATTTCATCGGCGTATTCTAATTCTCCCCCAAAGGCAATACCTCTTGCAATAGTGGTAATCATACAAGTGCTGGGTCCTAGCTTTTTTTGAATATAATAAATAGTGGTATCGCCTTGAATATTGGGGTTCAATGCAAAAACCAATTCTGTTACTTTATCTTTTTTAACTCTTTCAATTAAGGGTTCAATAGTCAATTGCTCTGGGCCAATTCCATCTAAAGGAGAAATGATACCCCCTAGTACATGGTAAGTTCCATTAAATTGCTGTGTGTTTTCAATTGCAATTACGTCTCTAATATTTTCCACCACGCAAATCGTATTTTTTTGTCTGCCTGAATTCGCGCAGATAGAACAAATAGTTCCATCGCTAATATTGTAACATTTTTGACAGAATTGAATTTCCTTGCGCATTTTTTTTAATACCTCACTAAAATTATTGGTGACGTCCTGCTCTTGTT
Source organism: Sediminibacterium sp. (assembly GCA_021300455.1). Lineage (GTDB taxonomy): Bacteria > Bacteroidota > Bacteroidia > Chitinophagales > Chitinophagaceae > Sediminibacterium. The sequence goes on from JAJTDP010000010.1 coordinate 42,767, forward strand.
TTAATAAATGCAATACTAATCGTAGTGCAGTTTTTTTACCAATGCCTGGTAGCTTGGCAAATTCAGCCACTGCGTTTTCTAATAAAGTAGAAGGTAATTGCATATTGTTATACTAGCTGTAAAATTACTTATTTAAAATTAAATTTATTTCATTCTCCCAATTGGCCCTTATACTCAGTGGGGTTGTAAACCATTGCACTATTTCAGGCTGTAGTTTTTGCTTACCATAATAAGCGCCTGTATCCCATACACCATTATTATTATTATCTAATAATACTGTAAGGGTGTATTCTCCAAGAGGTAATTGTTTAATAGTAAGTAGGGCTGAAACAATAGGGTAGCTAAATTTTACTTTATCGTCCTTGCTTAATTGTAGTATGGGATTTTTTAGATTTTCAAAGCCCTTGATTCGAATAGTAGCGTTATTGTAAGCCTCTTCATTTTTTGTCATAAAGGCTAGGGTATCTGTTTTGACTAGAATATTGTCAAGTGAATCTTTAATGGAGGCTTGTGGAATAATAAGTCGATACTTGGTGGCAAGTTTCCAAGGATAAGAAACAATGATGGTCTCAGGATGTGCGGTATCGATACTTATACTAGATCCCGCTAGTTTTTTATTAAATGTATCACATAAAGCAATCGGGAAGCTATCGTTAAAATGTATGGGCGTTTCAAATGTTAAGTGTAAGGGATGTAAAATATCTTGTTCGCTTCCGTCAAAATCTTTATTGTATTTTAAAATGGCGCCTGTTTTTTTAGGCAGTTTTGAACTACTGCTCGATTTTATTTTAACTGGCTTTTTAGCTCCTTGAAATGCATAGAGTTGTAGGGAGTCCTTTGCCGTTTCAATACTAATTGCGCTATCTAGGAAAGCAAAAAACTTAGTGCTATCGTCGTATTTTTTAGTGTAATCGTTAGGGAGTGCAAAAATATTGTAGGCCCCTTTTGGTAAAAAATTAAAACTAAACTGTCCTTTACCATTTAGTTTGGTATAATAATTTGGACGCTCTTTAAAAATAGCAGAGTCTTTGCCTGCAGGTTGTAAGATGACCACAAAAGTACTATCCACTCTTCCATTTTCTGCAAGTATTACTTTACCCTTTATTTTTCCGGTATCTAAACGGCTGCCGGTGCTAAACACATAAGTAAAGTTTTTTAAGATATTACCTTCGTTTACATCTTTAATGGCATCGCCAAATTGAATGCTATAAGTGGTATTGTCTAATAAAGTATCGGCAATTCTTATTTTTATACTATTTAAACGCGCATCAATGAGTGGGGTATTTTTTAAAGTAGGAGAGATAATTAAATTTTCCTGAATAGAAGTAGTGGTAATATATTCGTTAAAGCCTACTACAATTTCTTTTGGAAATACACCCAGTGCAGAATCAATGGGTCTTGCTGCAATTAAGTAGGGAGGTAAACTATCTCTAGGTCCGCCGCTAGGAGGTACTATATTGGCGCAGCCTTCTAATTGCACAATGCTTGAAAGCGCCCAAATAGCCAAGACCCCTAATTTCAGTATTGAAAACTTCCTCATAGAATGCAAACTTAATTGATTTATTCTTCGTCTGATTCAGCGGCTGCTTTTATTTCATGCAGCGCCACTGCTAATTCGTTTGTTTTCACAAAATTGCACCAATGGCAATCTTCCTTGCCACAGCCAGTGTAAAAATCTTTGGCTTGAATTTTACCCCAAACCATTTGTACTTGTTGGCTCACGGTGGTGATATCTGCATCTGTAATAGGCACTGCAATTTTTTCAAACTCTTTTTTCTTATTGGGTTCAATGAAATCAAATTCGGCCGTGGTCACTTCCCAATTTTTAGGATGGTGGTTCAGTAGTATTTTATAAAATACGGCCTGTCTCCAATAATCACCTCCTAAAGGATTTTTTTCATTCGGCCCTTTTAATTTTTCTCTTGCGTTTTCTATATTGCCTGTTTTGTAATCAACCACTACTACTTGCTTGCCATTAAATTCAATTTTATCAATGGTTCCTTTTAAAGGAATCTCTTTCACCACCACATTATTAATTCTAAATTCAGTAGACACTACTTTATTCCATTCGTTTATATACCTATCATAATATTTGATAAGCACCGTTTCCCCTAATTCTTTTTTATCCTTAAACTCTTGTTGCGTGAAGGCTTCTCGATGCCTATTCATGTAGTAGTTAAAATCTTGAATAAGGGTTTGTGTATCGGGAAAACTATTATTGCCCGCTTCTTGCATTTTTTTGAATAACTTATTCAAAGCGTCGTGAATGGCTGAACCAAAAGTAGTGGCCTCCGATTTGCCTGCAGGCACTCTAATTAAACTATTATAGTAAAAATGTAATGGACATTTTAAATAATTATTGAGTGCCGTTACATTCATCGAAAACTTTTCTAATTTAGGATTGATAAAATCATCTTCTAGTTGTTGAATTTCCGGCATCGGTGCTGTTTGCAAACGAAGTAACTTATAAGATGTTTTGATGTCTTGCGGTAATTCTATTTTTTGAATATTGGCTTCTTTACCTTCTAAGACCTCAATGATAAATTGACTAGGATCGGCTTCCTTGCCATCGGCCTTATATTGACTATATGAAATAGTTAGAAATTGTTTAGCCCTAGTAATGGCTACATAAAATAATCTTCTTAACTCTTCTTTATCATCTGCATGTTCCAAACTACTTAATACCGTATCGGGTAGGGTATAACCTGCGCTGGCTGTTCTTCTTTTCTTTTCCCAATACTGCGCATTGGTACCCGCTAAAAATACATATTGAAATTCCAAACCCTTGCTGCCATGGGTGGTTAATAAATTTACGCCAGCTTCACTACCCGTGGTAATAGGAAGGGGTAATCGAATATCTTCTCTTCTCATAAGTTTTAACATATCTACCAAACTATTTAAATGCAGTGTTGGATGACGATGTGTTTCTTCTTTAATAAAATCGAAAAAGGTACTTACTAAGTTTAACTCATGATTTTTATTCGGGCCCGTTAAAACATTTTGAATAATGCCTGTTTTTTGTAAGACCTGTTCTATTAAGTTCACCAAGGTAACATTGGCCACCTGGCTCATAAGGTCCTCTAATACCTGCATGGCCTTGGCCACTTCACTCATGCCTCCTTCGCTAAACAATTCAGTTTGTACCTCCTTGGTTTTATCTATTAATACTTTTCTAAAAGTATTTTCTGGATGCGCATATTTTAATTGATTCGCTTCTACAGTTAATGTGGCAATAGTGATAGGGGAAATTTTCCACCAAGAAAAATGTAAAATTTCAAATAATAAATTAGCGCCTTCATTAGGCTGATCCCATTCGCAGGCGAGGTAGTCTAATATTCTTATAATTTGTTGAATGAGTACTTGATCAAATAAATTAGCCGTTCTTTTACTAAATAAAGGAATATTTTTCTGTTGTAAAAAATGCGCAATCTCTTCTCCGTATTTATTTTCTTTATACAATACTGCAATATCCTTTGGAGCAGTACCTGCTTGTATGAGTTGATTAATTTTTTCTGCAATGCCTATCATTTCTTCTTGAGGGTCGTTATAAGAATATATAGAGGGAACAATGTCAATATTTTTATTTTCAGGTAAGGCGGCAATTAAATTTTTAGAGAGCCCCTCCATTTTATTAATTAGTCTTTCTTGGTTATTATTAATTAATAAAGTAGAAGCATTTAAAATAGGTTGCGTAGATCTATAATTATTTTCAAGTACAATGGTAGTAATGGCTGTATGGTACTGCTTTTGATAGTGGAGCATGTTCTCCACATTGGCACCTTGGAACCTGAATATACTCTGGTCGTCATCACCCACTACAAATAAATTGGGCTGGTCCCAATAGTTAACTAACAATTGTACCAGTTCATTTTGCGTTCCGCTGGTATCTTGGTATTCATCTACTAATATGTATAAATATTTTTCCTGGTACTGCGCTAGTAAGTTTTTATTTTCTTTGAAAGCGGCAATCACCCAGTTAATCATATCATCAAAATCATACCTGCTATGCGATTTCATCAGTGCTTGGTAGGCATCAAAAGCGATTACGGCGGCTTTTAATTTTTCCATTTTTTCCATGGCAGCATCTACTAGTCCTTGTTTTAAAGCACCTGCTTCAAACTGTTTATATTTTTTCTTGTATACAAATTCATCTCTAGTAGGAATTTCGGTAATGTAGCGTTCAATTTGTTCAACCAAATAAGTACTGGTCCAACCTTCTTTTTTCATGGCACTAAATAACCTGCTCAGATTATTCATTTCATAGTATACATCGCCTCGGTATCTTTTTAAAGGATTGTTCTTATCAAATTGGTCGATGAGTTTTTTTAAGAGCTCAATTTTTTCTAATTCAGAAATGGGATCTAGACTGGGCTTTTCAAATAAGTATAAATTATCCTGAATGATATCGTTACAAAAAGAATGGAAAGTAGCAATATTCACTTTATAAGCACTGGCCCCAATAAAACCTACTAATCGCTTGCGCATGGCAATGGCACCGGCATCGGTATAAGTAAGACATAATATATTTTCAGGAGCGGTATCGGTTTCTAAAAGTATTTTACCTATGCGGGCGCCGAGTATTTGGGTCTTGCCTGTACCAGGTCCTGCAATGACCATCACGGGGCCATCAATCGTATCCACGGCCAATTTTTGTTGGGCATTTAAGTTCTCATAAATGGTTTCAAATGCCTTTAATTGGGCGGCCTTAGTTATCATAGGATAAAATTAGTGGCTTTAGGGTGAATTATTACAACAAAAACAAGACTTAGTTGTTGTTATAGTATGTCAAAAGTATATAGCCTCCGTACAGAGCAGTTTATTCCTATTTCCCTTCAGGAAGCATGGGAGTTTTTTAGTAGCCCAGCCAATCTTGCTAAGATTACCCCTGAAAAAATGGGCTTTAATATTATTAGTAAGTACCATGGTGCTAAAATGTACCCTGGTCAAATTATTGAATATACGGTCAAGCCACTCTTAGGCATACCTCTTTATTGGATGACAGAAATTACCCATGTAAAGGAAGGCGCCTATTTTGTAGACGAACAACGCTTTGGTCCTTATACCATGTGGCACCATCAGCACCATTTTACCGAGGTAAAAGGGGGTGTGAGAATGGAAGATATTGTGCATTATAAAATTCCTTTGGGCTTTTTAGGGGATATCGCCCAGGTCATTTTGGTTAAAAAGCAGCTAGAAGGAATTTTTGATTTTCGCTTCAAAGCGGTAGAAGCAAAATGGGGTGTTTATAAGCCTTTATAAAAATAGTTAGGGGTATTTCTAAAATACTTAGCCTAATTGGCTGTTTCTAATTATTATTTTTATAAACTTTGTCCTCAATTCACTTTGATTCATGGCACATACCACCAATGGGCATACCCACAAATTCTCAGTTGCAGGCTTATTAGTTACTTTAGGAATTATTTACGGAGATATTGGAACTTCCCCATTATATGTATTTACTACCATTATTAATCATAAAATCATTACAGAACAATTAATCTACGGTGCTATTTCTTGTGTTTTTTGGACGCTTACTTTACAAACTACTTTTAAATACGTATTATTAACGCTTCGCGCAGACAACCGAGGTGAAGGTGGAATTTTTTCTTTGTTTGCACTAATTCGCCGTTATGTAAAATGGATTTATATTCCCGCTATCATAGGCGCTGCAATGCTACTTGCAGATGGTATGATTACACCACCCGTTTCTGTGTCTTCAGCTATTGAAGGGTTGGCAGGTATCAAAGGGTTAGAAAAAATCATTGTACCTGGTAATGATTTAACGGTAGGTATTGTACTTACTATTATTTCTTTACTTTTTTTCTTTCAACGTTTTGGTACAAAAATTATTGGATTTGCATTTGGCCCTATTATGTTGCTTTGGTTTTCCATGATTTTAATTTTGGGAATGATTCAGGTAATTGGAAATATTTCTATTTTAAAATCACTGAATCCTTATTATGGACTTGATTTATTAATTAACTACCCGAAAGGGTTTTGGATATTAGGTGCCGTTTTCCTTTGTACTACTGGTGCCGAGGCTTTATACAGCGATTTAGGTCATTGCGGCCGTAAAAATATTCAGGTAAGCTGGATGTTTGTAAAATTGGCATTGGTGATGAGTTATATGGGACAAGGTGCTTGGTTATTAAATCATGTGGGTACCATGTCCAATGGTATTAACCCGTTTT
>JAJTDP010000042.1 GCA_021300455.1 Sediminibacterium sp.
TCATTAACACCCTTTCTTAATAATATAATATGGCATTCAAAAAAGAGAATAGACAACGTCCCGCTTTTTCGCAAATCACTATTAGTTTGGCATCTCCAGACAATATTTTGGAAAGAAGTTTTGGAGAAGTCTTAAAACCTGAAACCATTAACTATCGTACATACAAACCAGAGCGCGATGGTCTTTTCTGCGAGCGTATCTTTGGTCCAGTAAAGGATTACGAGTGTGCTTGTGGTAAATATAAGCGTATCCGTTACAAGGGTATTGTTTGTGATAGATGTGGTGTAGAAGTAACAGAGAAAAAAGTACGTCGTGAGCGTATGGGCCACATTAAATTAGTGGTACCTGTCGTACACATTTGGTACTTTAAATCTTTACCTAATAAAATAGGTTACTTGTTAGGAATGAGTTCTAAGAAATTAGAAACCATCATTTACTATGAGCGTTATGTAGTTATTCAACCAGGTATTAAGAGTGAATTCAAAGTAGCCGATTTATTAACTGAAGAGGAGTACTTAGACTTATTAGATACATTACCAAAAGAAAATCAATATTTACCTGACGACGATCCTCAAAAATTCGTTGCTAAAATGGGTGCCGATGCGGTACACGATTTATTAGGTTTATTAGATTTAGATGAATTAAGTTTCTCTTTACGTAATGCAGCAGCCAACGAAACTTCTCAACAACGTAAAGCAGATGCCTTAAAGCGTTTGAGCGTAGTAGAATCTTTCCGTGAAGCACAAACACATATTACCAACCGCCCAGAGTGGATGGTAATGAAATATATTCCTGTCATTCCACCAGAATTACGTCCATTGGTTCCTTTGGATGGGGGTCGTTTCGCAAGTTCTGATTTGAACGATTTATATCGTCGTGTAATTATTCGTAACAATCGTTTAAAGCGTTTGTTAGAAATTAAAGCACCAGAAGTTATCTTGCGTAATGAGAAGCGTATGTTACAAGAGGCTATCGATTCTTTATTCGATAACTCTCGTAAATCAAATGCGGTGAAAGCAGAAGGTGGCCGTGCATTGAAATCTTTATCAGATGTATTAAAAGGTAAGCAAGGTCGTTTCCGTCAAAACTTATTAGGTAAGCGTGTCGATTATTCTGGTCGTTCTGTAATTGTAGTAGGACCTGAGTTGAAGATGCATGAGTGCGGATTACCAAAAGATATGGCTGCGGAATTATTTAAGCCATTTGTTATTCGTAAATTAATTGAAAGAGGTATTGTAAAAACAGTGAAGTCGGCTAAGAAATTAGTAGATAAAAAAGAAGCTGTTATTTGGGATATCTTAGAAAATATATTGAAAGGACATCCAGTAATGTTAAATCGTGCCCCAACATTGCACCGTTTATCAATACAAGCCTTCCAACCTAAATTGGTAGAAGGTAAGGCCATTCAATTACACCCACTAGTTACCTCTTCGTTCAACGCCGATTTCGATGGTGACCAAATGGCGGTGCACGTTCCATTAAGCCATGCGGCTATTTTGGAAGCACAATTATTAATGTTGTCTTCTCATAACATTTTGAACCCACAAAATGGTACACCTATCACCCTTCCATCTCAGGACATGGTATTAGGTTTATACTATATTACAAAGGGTAAAAAATCAATGGGAGATTTAGTCGTAAGAGGAGAGGGTAAAGCGTTCTATAATTTAGACGAGGTGATCATTGCTTACAACGAAGACAAAATAGATTTACACGCAAATATTAGAGTAAAAACAAATATTCGTGAAAACGGAGTATTGGTAAATAAATTAATTGAAACAACGGTGGGTCGTGTGTTATTCAACCAACACACACCAAAAGCAGTTGGTTTTGTAAATCAATTATTAACTAAGAAAAGCTTAAGAGAAATTATTGGTAATATTATTAAAATCACTGACGTTCCTACTACGGCTAAATTCTTGGATGAAATTAAAACTTTAGGATTTAAAATGGCCTTCCGTGGTGGATTGTCTTTCAACGTGAACGACTTAGTGGTTCCTGAAACAAGACAAGCATTATTAGACGGCGCTAAGATTGAAGTAGAAGAGGTTTGGGAAAACTATAACATGGGTTTAATTACCAACAACGAGCGTTACAACCAAGTAATTGATATTTGGAGCCGTGTCGATTCGCGTATCACTGAAACATTAATTCGTGAGATGGCGATTGACAAACAAGGTTTCAACTCAGTATACATGATGTTGGATTCTGGTGCTAGAGGTAGTAAGACACAGGTTAAGCAGTTAGTAGGTATTCGTGGATTGATGGCTAAACCTCGTAAGAGTGGTAGCACAGGATCTGAGGTTATTGAAAACCCAATCTTATCTAACTTTAAAGGTGGATTGAACGTACTTGATTACTTTATCTCTACACACGGTGCGCGTAAAGGTTTGGCGGATACAGCCTTGAAAACTGCAGATGCTGGTTACTTAACACGTCGTTTAGTAGACGTATCACAAGATGTGGTTATTTCTGAAGAAGATTGTGGTACATTAAGAGGTATTGCAACAAGTGCCTTAAAAGATAACGAAGATATTATTGAACCATTAGCAGATAGAATTGAAGGTCGTACTTCATTACATGATGTATTCAATCCGTTAACCAATGAATTAATGGTGGGAGCGGGTGAAGAAATTATGATTGATGTAGCGAGAGCCATGGAAGATGCAGGCATTGAAACCGTTGATATTCGTTCGGTATTAACTTGCGAATCTAAGCGTGGTGTTTGTGTAAGCTGTTATGGTAGAAACTTAGCTACTGGATATGTCACTCAAAAAGGTGATGCTGTAGGTATTATTGCTGCACAATCTATTGGTGAGCCAGGTACGCAGTTAACATTACGTACATTCCACGTAGGTGGTGTGGCGGGATCTTCATCTGTTGAATCTAGCTTGAACGCTAAGTTTGACGGTACTATTCAGTTCGATGGTTTACGTACAGTAGATACTATTAATAACGATGGTAACAAAGTGAAAGTAGTTATTGGCCGTACAGGTGAAGTAAGAATTATGGATGTGAAGAATGATCGTTTAATGATTACCAATAACGTTCCTTATGGTGCATTGTTAGCTGTTAAAGATGGCGCGCAAGTGAAGAAAGGAGATGTTATTTGCACATGGGATCCATTCAACAACGTCGTAGTTGCAGAACAAAATGGTACAATTAAATTTGAAAATATTATCGAAGGATTTACTTACCGTGATGAATCGGATGAACAAACTGGTCACCGTGAAAAAGTGGTAATTGAATCTAAGGATAAAACAAAAATTCCTACTATTATATTAGAAGGCGGCAAGGACAATAAAATGTACAACTTACCAGTAGGCTCTCATATCGTTATTGAAGAGGGTGTTGAAGTAAAGTCTGGACATGTACTTGTTAAAATTCCAAGAGTATTAGGAAAATTAAGAGATATCACGGGAGGTTTACCACGTGTAACTGAATTATTCGAAGCAAGAAATCCGGGTAACCCTGCGATTGTTTGTGAAATCGATGGTATCGTTGCTTTTGGTAATATTAAGCGTGGTAACAGAGAAATTGTTGTAGAATCTAAAGACGGTATGGTGAAGAAATACTTGGTTCCTTTAACACGTCAAATCTTGGTTCAAGATAGCGACTTCGTTAAAGCGGGTTCTCCATTATCTGACGGTCAAATTGCACCTGCTGATATTCTTGCCATTAGAGGTCCATTTGCAGTACAAGAATATGTGGTGAATGAGATTCAAGAGGTATATCGTCTACAAGGTGTAAAAATTAATGACAAGCATATTGAAGTGATCGTGCGTCAAATGATGAAGAAAGTAGAAATCGTTGATGCAGGTGACACTAAGTTCTTAGAAGAAGATTTAGAAGATCGCTTCGATTTTATCGAAGAGAACGATCGTATCTATGATAAGAAAGTAGTTACTGAAGCTGGCGAAAGTGCTAAATTAAAAGCAGGTCAAATTGTAACGGTGCGTGAATTAAGAGAAGAGAATTCTATCTTACGTCGTGCCGACAAAAAAGTAGTGGAAGTGCGTGATGCAAAACCTGCTACTGCTCGTCCTGTATTATTAGGTATCACTAAGGCTTCATTAGGTGTTCAAAGCTGGATTTCTGCGGCATCATTCCAAGAAACTACTAAAGTATTAAGCCAAGCGGCTATACAAGGTAAAGTGGACTTGATGTTAGGATTAAAAGAGAACGTAATTACAGGTCATTTAATCCCTGCAGGTACAGGTCAAAAAGAGTTCGAAAAATTAATCGTTGGTAGCAAAGAAGAATACGAAGTATTAGCTACAACACGCGAAGCGATGAGCTTTGACGATGACGAATAATTATTAGGTATACTATTTGTTAAAAAGCAGGATTAGGCAACTTTTCCTGCTTTTTTTATGTCAATTTTGATAGCTAGATTTATAAATTTTGCCTATTTTTATAGGGTAGAGGATGGACGATTTTCTATCTTCCTAAATTTTTAAAAATTTCAAATGAAATCAAATAATTGGATCTTCAATGGTGTTTTGGCAGTAGCGGTAGTTATTTTATATATCCTACATTTTACGAGTGGTAACACACCTGTTAAAGCCTCTGCTGTAGGAGGTGCTGGTAGCAAGGTCGCTTACTTTGAAATAGACTCTATCCAAAATAGTTATGAGTTTTTTAAAGAAGTGAAATCGTCTTTACAAGTAAAGGATATGGAAAATGCAAAAGAGTTAACAGCGCTTAAAAATGCTTTTGCTGCCAAGTATCAAGACTTACAAAATAATGGCCGTAGTTTATCTCAGGCTGAAATTGGAAGTCGTCAACAAGAGTTGGCTCAGTTAGAAAAAAACTACACCAATAAAGAACAACAATTGTCTCAAGAATTACAAGAAGAAAGTTTTAGGCGTTTACAAGAAGTAAAAAAGAAAATCGAAGTCTTTTTAGAAAAGTATAATAAGAATAAAGAGTTTGCTTATATATTCTCCAGCAATGCCGATTTAATGTATTACAAAGACACGGCTTACGATATTACTTCCGATATTATAAAGGGACTTAATTCGGAACATATCTCAAAAAAATAACTTAACTTAAATCCTTCCCCAGAACCTCGGGAAGGATTTTTTAATTACTCTAATAACGATACAACTAATAACAATAAAATTATGTCAACAACTGATACAGCTGAAACAACAGAATTTAAACCAAGACTAGGGGCCTTAGATGCTACTATGATTGTAGCAGGTGGGATGATTGGTTCTGGTATATTCATTGTAAGTAGTGAAATCACAAGATATGTGGGTAGCGCAGGTTGGTTAATTACCGCCTGGTTAATCACAGGCTTTATGACTATAACGGCTGCAGTAAGTTATGGTGAGTTAAGCGCCATGTATCCAAAAGCAGGTGGTCAATATGTTTACTTACAAAAAGCCTATAACCCTTTAGTGGCCTTTTTATTTGGCTGGAGTTTCTTCTCTGTAATACAAACTGCTACCATCGCTGCTGTAGCAGTAGCCTTTAGTAAGTTTACCGCTTATTTAATACCTGCTGTAGGAGAAACTAATATTATTGCCGATTTAGGATTTATTAAAATATCGGCAGCACAAATACTAGCCATTTGTTTAATTCTATTTTTAACCTATACCAATACAAGAGGAGTGAAGGAAGGGAAAATTATACAAAACACTTTTACTTTTACCAAGCTCATTTCATTATTTGGACTCATTGTAGTGGGGTTTTTATTTGCAAAAAATAATTATTGGGATCTCAATTGGACCAATGCCTTTGCAGCCAAACAAAATATTATCACTACTGCCTTAGATGGAACCGTTACCAATAGTTGGGTGCCTGTGGGAGGGACTGCCTTAATTGGACTTATGTCAGCTGCCATGGTGGGTTCAATATTTAGTAGCGACTCTTGGAACAATGTTACTTTTATTGCAGGCGAAATTAAAAATCCACAACGCAATATTGGTTTGAGTTTATTTTTAGGAACTAGTATTGTTACCTTAATTTATATTAGTGCCAATTTGATGTACTTATATGTACTTCCTTTAAACGATATAGCCTTTGCTGAAAATGATAGAGTAGCTATTACGGCTGCTAATGCAGTACTTGGAAACATTGGAACTATTGTTATTGCAGTTATGATTATGATTTCTACTTTTGGTTGTAATAATGGATTAATTCTTGCTGGTTCAAGAGTGTATTATACCATGGCCAAGGATGGCTTATTCTTTAAAAAAGCAGGTACCTTAAATAAGAACGAAGTACCAGCCTATGGTTTATGGATACAAGCATTCGTGGCTAGTTTATTATGCTTAAGTGGAAAGTACGGCGACTTATTAACCATGGTTTCTTTTATTGTGGTTATATTTTATGTACTTACCATTATTGGCATTTTTATCTTAAGAAAAAAGGAGCCTAATTTACACCGACCTTATAAAGCCTTTGGCTATCCCGTTTTACCTGCTATATATATTGTAATGGCTACGGTATTCTGTATTGGGCTTGTTTATACAAAGCCATTCTATTCATTATGGGGCTTGGTAATTACACTTATGGGCATACCTTTGTATTATATAGCATTACGTAATCAAAAAGCGGCTTAATATCCATGGAAGCAAAAGAAATACAGCAGTTATTTACTAGTTTATCTAGCACCAAAATTGGGGTTATCGGCGATATTATGCTCGATACCTATTGGTGGGGCTTTGTAGACCGTATTTCACCAGAAGCACCTGTGCCTATTGTCTCATTGCAAAGAAAAGAGATAAGGGTGGGAGGAGCTGCTAATGTTGCTTTAAACCTAGGCTCTTTAGGAGCACCTACTACCTTATTTGCTGTTATTGGCAAGGATACAGAAGGTGCCGATTTGCAACAATTATTAAAAAAGCAAGGCATTAACACTAACTATGTTATTGCAACCGACACAAGGGTGACTACCAACAAAGTAAGGGTCATGGGACGCAATCAACAAATGATGCGCTTAGACCACGAAGACACTAGCGATATTACTACCAAAGAAGAAGACCAGCTTTTGGCTAATTTTATTGAGTATGTGAACAAAGAAAAACCTGCTTTAATTATTTTAGAAGATTATAATAAGGGTGTATTAACCGAAAGAGTTATTACTACTGTCATTGATTATTGTAAGACCCAGGGTATTGCTACTGCTGTAGATCCAAAACAAAAAAACTTTTTAGCTTATAAAGGTTGTACCATATTTAAACCCAATTTAAAGGAAGTAAAAGAAGGTTTAAAATTTTCTATTGATAGTGTGGATGAAAAAAATATGCAGCAAGTGCATAAGGCGCTTCAAGAAAACTTAGGGCATGAAATTTCATTTATTACTTTATCTGAACATGGGGTGTATTATCAAACGGCAAGTAAGCATCAATTAATTCCTACCCATATTCGCAATATTGCCGATGTAAGTGGCGCTGGAGATACAGTGATAGCAGTAGCAAGTCTTGTATTTGCAGCTACTAAAAATATGAGCCTAGCTGCTGAGATATCAAACATTGCAGGAGGTATGGTTTGTGAATTAGTAGGCACTGCACCCATTAATAAAAAAGATTTAGAAGCAGAGGCTATTAAGTTATTAGCTAAATAAGAAACTTCTCTATGTACTCAAAAAAAATAGCCATTATAGTTGCGGGCGGAACAGGTCAGAGAATGGGCGCTGCGGTCCCTAAACAATTTTTAGAAATTGAGCGTAAAGCTATATTATTACATACCATTGACCAGTTTGTAGCTGCTTTTTCTGATATCGAAATAGTCATTGTACTTCCTGAAGTGTATATTAATGAAGGAAAAACAATAATTGAAAAAAATAAGTATAAAAATACTTTTCATTTTGTAGAAGGAGGTGAGACGCGTTTTCAGTCGGTGAAAAATGGGCTTTCAAAAGTAAATACTAGTTCCATTGTATTTGTACATGATGCTGTAAGGTGTTTACTTACACCGGCCTTGGTGCAAAGATCTTATCAGCAAGCGGTCGAAAAAGGTTCTGCTATTCCTGCTGTATCCGCCACCGATACCATTCGTCTAATGCAAGGGGGAAGCCATCACTTAATTAATAGAGAGGATGTAATGCTTATTCAAACGCCTCAGACTTTTCAGTCTGAAATACTTTTAAAAGCCTTTGAGCAAGACTATCAAGCATCTTTCACCGATGAAGCCAATGTGGTAGAAGCTAGTGGTGTACCCGTATTCTTAGTAGAAGGAGAGTTTGAGAATATTAAAATTACTAGGCCCTTAGATATGGCCATTGCCAATTATATTTTAGCTAAGCGTTTTGCTTAATCTTCCAGCGGCATCGGCTCATTCGCTTCTGTTCCTTCCTTTAACATAGAACTACTTTTGCTAATTTTCTCTAAAATTTGATGCGCTACTTCCATGGCTAAAAAACCATCTATCTCACTTACCACTGGAGTTTCGTTATTGAGAATAGAATGTACAAAACTACTTAGCTCCGCTTTAATAGCATTGCCATCTTCAATCACCGGGTTCTCAATTGAAATAGTTTTAGTACCCTGATGTGTTTCTATATCAAATGAAAAGGTATCGGCATCTTCTGGCTTTTTCAATTTTATAATTTCTGTATTCTTTTCTAAAAAATCAATACCTATATAAGCATCTTTTTGAAACAGTCTAATTTTGCGCATTTTTTTCATGCTAATTCTACTACTCGTTAAATTAGCTACGCAACCATTATTAAATTCTATTCTTACGTTGGCAATATCGGGTGTATCGGTAAGTACTGCCACTCCACTGGCTGAAATATTTTTGATATCACTTTTTACAATACTTAAAATAATATCAATATCGTGAATCATTAAATCAAAAATGACACTTACTTCTGTACCTCTTGGATTAAACTGTGCTAAACGGTGTACTTCTATAAATAATGGGTTTAAGGAAGCGTTTTTTAAAGCCGTATAAGCAGGGTTAAATCTTTCAACATGTCCTACTTGTAATTTTACATTGGCTTCTTTCACCATATTCACAATGGCCTTACCTTCTTCAATAGTATTGGCCATCGGTTTTTCTACAAAAACATTTTTACCCATTTTAATGGCCATTTCACAAACTGGAAAATGATGTTGAGTAGGCGTTACTATATCAATGATATCGCAGGCAGCAATTAAGGCCTCTTCGTCCATGAACCTTTTCAAGCCATAGGTTTTCTCTACTTCTTTTGCATTATCGTTATTCGGGTCAAAAAATCCCACTAAACTTACTTCTGGAATTTCTTTCCAATTATTCAAATGGTATTTCCCTAAATGCCCCACTCCAAACACGCCCACTTTAAGCATAGTCATTATTTATTGTAGGTAAAGTTACACTATAAGACATTGAATTTGAATGCTTTTAGATGGGTGTGGAAAATTGGCAGATTGCTGTTAATTGCAAGCATTTACATGTTCATTTCGTACCTTAGCTATATGCATCCCAATATTCAAAATTTATATACTATAGCGAATAAACCATCTCGCAAAATTATAGGTCTAATGAGTGGTACTTCATTAGATGGCTTAGATATTGCCTTATGCACCATTACAGGTGCGGGTGAGCATACAAGCGTGGTAATAGATCATTTTACAACTGTAGCCTATACAGCCGCTTTTAAAGAGAAAGTTTTATCTATATTCTCCAAACAAAATATATCCTTAGCTCAATTATGTGTTTTGCACCCATGGATTGCAACAGAACATGCTAAAATGGTAATGGACAGTTTATCAAGTTGGAATGTAAAAGCAACAGAGATAGATTTAATTGCAAGTCATGGACAAACCATTTTTCATGCACCAAAATCATTGCATCCAAATGATGAATTTGGTACAGCCACTTTACAAATTGGAGATGGAGATCATATAGCCACAGGAACGGGTATAATTACCATTAGTGATTTTAGACAAAAACATATTGCTGCAGGAGGGGAAGGTGCACCCTTGGTCATTTACGGTGATTATTTATTATGTTCGCATGCTACTGAAAATAGAGTACTATTAAATATAGGAGGCATTGCTAATTTTACGTATTTGCCGGCTGGTGGAAAATTAAACGAAGTCTTTTCAACGGATACAGGCCCTGGCAATACTTTAATGGATGCCTATACGAGAAAGCATTTTGAAGGGGTGAGCTATGATAAAGATGCTCTTATTGCCAAAAAAGGAACTATTCATTCTGAATTATTGGGCGTATTAAAAAAGGATTCTTTTTTCTCTTTACCATTCCCTAAAACTATCGGACCTGAATTATTCAATCTTGAATATTTAAATGAAGCTCAATTAAAAATGGGAATCGTATTATCTGATCAAGATATAATGGCTACCTTAAATAGATTTACTGCAGAAACTATTGCAGCAGCTATTCAAAATATTTTGCCATCCAATATTTCATTTAAAATTTATGTAAGTGGTGGGGGAAGTGGTGGGGGAATGCATAACCCTTTATTAATAGAACACTTAAATAGCTTATTACCTAATGCCTCCATTGCCTCCTCCATTGAAATAGGCATTCATCCCGATGCGAAAGAAGCTATCTTATTTGCTTTACTGGCGAATGAGGCGGTGGCAGGCGCTCCATTATTAGCGGGTGGACATTCTACTAAAGTCCCCACTACAATGGGAAAGATTAGTTTTCCAAATTAAAACTTAGAGATAAGACTTATCGCTAAATTTTGTTGTTATAACTTAGGATTTAAAATAATCACTAAGGTTTGTAGTTATCTATCGATTTTTTTACTGAACCATACTTGCTTAATAATTGAGCTGCAATACTGGCATCTTGTATATGCGTAGCTTCCATAATCATTTTTACACCACGATCAAAAAGCTTCTGGTTAGTCAATTGCATATGCACCATTTTATTCCCTTCTATCCTATCTAATTTAATCATGATTGTAGTAGAAATCATGTTGAGTACCATTTTTTGTGCAGTACCACTTTTCATTCTAGTGCTACCTGTTAAAAATTCAGGGCCTACCACTACTTCAATAGGGAAATCGGCGACAGCACTTACTGGACTATTTTTATTACAACTAATACTACCCGTTTGAATACCCGCCTCTCTGCATTTTTGTAAACCACCTATAACATATGGGGTAGTGCCACTTGCAGCAATCCCTATGACTATTTTGACCACCTGCAATAATGCCGGTAATTAAATCGGCAGAAACCCCAAAAGTAGGAGGGCATTCACTAGCGTCTACTAATCCTAAACGACCGCTGGTGCCCGCACCTATATAAAATAATCGACCCCCATTTGCTAATTTCTCTGCAGCAGCGTCTACTAATAATTGTATTTGAGGAATTTGTTTTTCAACTTCAATAGCCACCTTCTTATCTTCTGTATTTATATTTTGTAGAATGTCTAGTGTGCTAGACTTTTCTATATTAGTATAAAGAGAAGTTGATTCTGTAGTTCTAATAAACTCCTTATGCATTATTAGACATCGTTTTTAGCGCTTGCACAAATTGATCTAGCTCCTTTGTAGTAGTATATAAATTAGGGGTAATTCTACAGCCATGGACATTGGCATAATCGATGGCAACAGTAAATACTTTATGCTCAGTCATTAATCTTTTGGCTAAATCTGCAGGAGAAATACCTTCAATACCTACATTGGCAATACCACAACTTCTGCTGGCATCCGCTGGTGTATTAATAATTATTTTAGGTAGGTTTCTTACTTTACTTGTCCAATAGTTTTGTAAAAAGTACATTCTGGCTTCCTTGCGTTCAGCACCAATCATTTCAAAATAGTCCATACAATCATTAATAGTAAGGTCGGTATGAACAGGGTGCGTGCCAATATGGTTGAGTCTATTAATTTTATTCATATCTTTCTCGCCATCTGCAAGTAGGGGCCATAAATTTTTGACATTCTCTTTTTTAACGTATAATAAACCTGCGCCTAATGGAGTGCTTAACCATTTATGAAGTGCTGCTGCATAGTAATCGCAGTTAAGTTCATCAATACGAAATTTAACATGTGCAAATGCATGCGCACCATCAACAATAACTTGAACACCCTTCGCATGGGCCATATCGCAAATTTTGCGAATAGGTAAAATCTGTCCCGTAATATTAATCATATGACTTACGAATAGGACCTTTGTTTTAGGAGTAATGGCGCTCGCATATAAATTTACAATCTCCTCATCATTTTTAGGATGATTGGGTACCGATAATTTAATATTCACCACACCATATCTGTTTTGAATTTGGTCAAACATATCCAGCATGGCGCCATAATCTTGCACGGCCATAATGGCTTCATCACCCGCTTTCCAATCGAAACCACCAATGACTAAGTCTAGAGATTCTGTAGTGTTTCTTGTAATGACTAATTCTTCCGCTAAGCAGCCTGCAATGCCTGCTAGTCTTGCAGCAATATTTTTTTTATTATCGAATTGTACCGTTCTCATATAATAAGAACCCTGATAA
>JAJTDP010000043.1 GCA_021300455.1 Sediminibacterium sp.
CACTATTTCATTGTTAGAACCTGTAATACCTTTAATGGTATAATAACCAATGCGTCTTTGAGAGGCAACTGTTTTAGTAATATCTAATTTAGAAGTTGTCGCATTTATATCCTGCGGGCTGAAAGTTAATAGTGTATCTATCCTCTCCATGGTGCTATCCTTTTTAAAATAGGAATAGTTGATGGTGGCTTTACTATAGTTAACTTTTTTATTGGATACTAATATCACACTTTTTAGTTGATCTCTTATAGTCAGGGTATCTTGGAACTCAGTAGAATTATCGCCATTCTTCATTGAATAAATATGCGCTGGATTGTTCTCTTTAGGAACTGATAGAAAAGGTTCATATTCTAACTTGGGAGAACTATAATTAATACTTTGATCATAAAATCCTTTGGTAATAATATCCTTTGTTACAGATCCCCAATAGTTATTAGCAATGTTAAATAATTTCTCAGAACCATAAATTCCAAAATTGGCACTATGTACTATCGTATCAGAAATATTATCCACTAGGAAATTTTTAACAAAACTATTATTTTCTATTTTTGAACTATACCTTGTATTCACTTGGTCGGCACGACCATAAATATAATTAGTAGAAATATTATAATTTTTAAATCCAAAAACTAAATTATTGGCAAAGGTATTATTGCTTATTTCAATATCAACATGATCACTTCTTAGGTCTTCAAAATAAATACCAGCATTATTACCTGTAAATAAATTATTAACCACTTTAAAACTAATGGAGGCTGAGTCTGTATTAAAATTAAATGGTGGGTTTAGCACTTGCAATACAGATATTTTTCCAATATTATTAGAAAAAATATTATCAGAAATTTCAACATTATCTCTTTTCCATCCAAAATCAAAGAGCAAGGGCAATTGTAAATTCCTAAAAGTAGCGTTGTTTATAACTACCTTACTAGAATCTATATTTTTGATCAGTATCCCAACCCCCTCTAAATTTTTCTTACCAAAAAATTCAATATTGTTTTGAACCCCTTTAATGGTTATACTTCCTTCACAAACTATCATTCCAGCGTCAATGAATTCTATTTTTGCACCAGCAGCAACTTCAAAACTTCCTTTCACACGAATAACTTCCTTGATTACATGCGCTCCTGTAGCAATTTTCAAATTGTCATAGTTCCCCGCTAATGTATCCTGCCCAATGGCAAGATTTGCTAGAAATAAAACTGAAAAAATAATAAATAGAATTCTTCTTTGCATTAATCAGTAATTTTATAAACGATGGGAGGAGATGTTCTAGTAGATCCATCAATCAATGACATATTAATATTGTCAAATATGACTAAATCATTCTTTCTTAAACCTCCAAGTATCTTCTGTGTGGTTGATTGAAATAATTCTCCATAATTATTGGCAGTCTCTTCTTCTTTACCATTGCGAATTTTAACAACTTTATAGCTATTAATTCTACCTGGGAAATAATTTAAATTATTAATTTCCAAAGTAGCCTCTAAGCGCTCAGAAGCTAATAAATCTTTTACACTAATACTATAGGTATTTAAATTGTCTCCTTTTACACGAACCAATGGATCTGGCAAAGGATTTACCACAATTTTTTTATCAAATAATAATTTTTTTTCATTCTTTCTTAAATCGTAGAATTTTAATAAATATTCCCCCGTTTTAGAAAAGGTAATTTTAAAATCTTTTCCTACTTGTGTAATTTTTGTCTTAGGAACTACTTCGAAAGTAAAATCTTTATCTATTTCAAAATTAAAGTCAGTGATGAAAGTAGTATTTAAAAATCTTTATCTATTTCAAAATTAAAGTCAGTGATGAAAGTAGTATTTAAACCTATAAATATGTTTTCTGTGTGTAGTGAATTAATAATACTCTTGAAAAGTTCATCAAATATTTCATCAGTTTTATAAACAGCTTTTTCATCATCTGCTAAAATTTGTTCTGGCTTGTACTCCTTCACTAACTCTTTAAGAATATATAGTTTTGGATTTCCTTTAGAAAAATAAGTGGGTTGATACCCAATTTCAGCAAGCGCAGCTTCTTGGTATAACAATTGTTGTTTTGTTATTAATAATTTTACACGCTCTAACTGCATATAACTAATTGCAGAAGGCTTATGCTCAAACATATAGTATTCCCATTCATCTACCTTTCCTTTAATAGAAGTTACTTGATGCATGATGGGCACAATACTATCCAATGAGGTTTTAATATCAAGTTTGTATGGCGATTTTTTAATGAAATCCGATAATTCAAATAAATCTTTTTCTATCAAACCTACTCCCTGAGGTGAGGCCAAAATCTTTTCAATTAAAGTTCTACTATTAAATTGTTTTAATAATGTAGTTTTCTCTTTTTTAAACTCTTCATCAACGTGTTTTAATACCCCATCTACCACTTGATAACTCTTTGCTAATCTTGAACGTATTCTTAAATAACTCTGCGCTTTAGGAAGTGTATTTAAAGTATCTAAATTATCTTGAACTACTTGATTACCTATCACTACTTTTTTCTCTTCCTCCTTAGTCAATGATTGAAATGACTTAATGGTCCAGATATTGGAGTCCAATACTGACATCTTAATGTTAATTACAGAAAAACAAATAAATACGATGTATAAGAGACTTATAATTTGGTATCTTTTGACATCAACGTGACCTTCGGCCATATACTAAATTTTAAGTTTAATTATACTGCTTGTATAATAAGATAAACGCTAATTGGGAACCTGTTGGTTGTGTATTCGTTTTTTGTAAATGACTTTGTAGCTTATTGTAAATATCTAACTTAGAATTTTGCTGATTCAAATTAAAAATATCTAGCAACTTACCTTTTTCAATAAACGCTTCAGCTGTTAATTTATCTAACATTGCATCAACACTTTTAAAGTTTTTCAACTCTCCATTTAACAAGACTTCATTTAATTCAACTTTATACTCATTATTAGGTCCAAAATGAATTGAGTTTGAATTGTAATTCACTAAATCTTCAATTAAGACTACAGAATTTTCATCTACTTGTACTTCAAATAATTGTTGGAATAATTGCTTACCTAATTGTTGATTACTGAAGCTTAAAGAAAGTAAAATAAGATGCTTAGTATGAATGTAACCTGCATTCGTTTGAATATTAAATCTTACTTTTTTAAACTTATTAAAAAGTTTTGCTTTAAATTCATCTTCAGCACCAGTTAAAATATTGGATAAAGAGGCAAACTCTTCTTCCGATCTTACATTCGCATTATCAATAATATAATCAATGATATCATTAGTCTTTACCTTAACATTACTTCTTAGTGAAGCTATAGCAGGTGTAAATTTAAAAGCAGATCCAAAGTAAGTATTGCAATGTACTATAAGGTTATTATTTTCTCCACCAAACGCTACAGTTTCATTGACCTCTTTATTTCTAATTAAATACTGTGCTTGATAAGGTTCCACTACAAAATAATCAAACAAATTTGTAAACTTAATATTCGCCATTGCAGTAAACAATACATCTAACTCATTTTCTGTTAAAGCTGCAGGGCTTTTTAATTGCAAGTCAGACATTGTTAATGAAGGTAACTCCACTTTAAATTGACTTAAAATTAGTGTCGACTCTTTAGTTGCAATTTTCTTATCAAAAACTCTTTTTACAATATTGGATAAATTAGCATATTCATTTTCATCCAACTTTATCCATTCTGCATGGAAGTATTGATCCTTAATTAAACTAGTTATAGCTAATTTCTCTAATTCAGAAAATTGAGTTGCATTATTAGTTCCAATTGTAGTAGCTGCTTGTTGATTACTAAATGAATCTAGATTCCTACTCATTGAAGGATTAATTTCAATAGTAACATTGCTAGTGTCTACTCTATTTTGATTTGATAAACTTGGTGTCCCAATCGAAACCTTCAACTCATCTGCTTTTTTATCCGTTCTATAATTATCTAAACTAAATGGAGCTGGACCTGAACTAAATGGAGCTGAACTTGCTTGAAGCATTGAACCCGGAACCATTGAACCTTGAGCTATTGCACCTGAAGCCATTGTGGCTACATCTGAACCCACTAAGCCAGTTTGTATGTTAACATATGTACTAGAGTTGTCATCTCCACTACCTTCAGCCATAGACCCTGATATGGCAGTAATACCTTCTGCAAGCTTGGCTAAAGTGGCTTCTGTTGCCACTTCTCTTTTCACCTGAACTTCCACATATTTTATAGCAGATACACCAAATACGATGGCCTCAATGGTCAAACCTGCAGTAATTAGTAAATCCTGGGCTGGCCACTCCAATAACTTGGCAATTACCCCAATAAGGATAACCACGGCAGCACCACTATAAAACAGGTTAAAAATGTCTAGTTTCTTTTTAACAACCATTTCGGATTGAGTCTCATCTGGAATATTTCCAGCTAATTCAGCTTCTTCAACTTTAGTTTTATTTTTTTTCATAGATTGAAATTTTACCCTCTTTGAGATTTTTGTCTTTAGTAAAAACTCTAGAAGGGGATGTAAAGTAGTATGAACCAAGTCTAGCACAAAATATTCAAAGAAAATAGAAAAAAAATGGGGATAACAATCTTGAATCATTGATATTCAATGTCTTACAAATGTAAAAAAACGAAAAAAAATGTCATTTTACACAATAAAATTGCTGAAATTTCGAGTGGTCTCGTTGAGGTATAGAATATTTTAATAGAATTATTGCTTCATTTGCTGCCAAATAGCCTCTTTTTCGGCTAGACTTAGCTTCCCTAAGTCTAAACCATTGTCCTTGGCATAGGCCTCCATTAGTTCAAATCGATGTTTAAACTTCTTATTTGTTTTCTCAAGGGCAGTTTCTGGGTCAATTTTTAGAAAACGGGCATAGTTGATGAGACTAAAAAATACGTCCCCCAACTCGTCTTCCATCTTCTCATGGTCGTTTTTACCAACTTCATGCTGCAGTTCCCCTATCTCCTCATTTACCTTATCCCAAACCTGTTCTTTATTTTCCCATTCAAAACCTACTTGTTTTACCTTTTCTTGAATTCTTAAAGCCTTTACCATGGAGGGCAAGCTATTAGGCACACCACTTAATATTGTTTTTTTACCATCGCCTTCTTTTAACTTAAGCTGTTCCCAATTTAATTTCACTTGTTCTTCGGTCTCTGCCTTTACATCACCATAAATATGCGGATGTCTATGAATTAATTTTTTAGAAATACCTGCAATCACTTCTTCTAAAATGAATTCATTTTTTTCAGAAGCTATTTTAGTATAAAATAAAATATGTAATAATAAATCACCAAGCTCTTCTTTAATGCCTTGCCAATCCTCTTCAATAATTGAATCTACTAATTCATATAACTCTTCAATGGTATTACTTCTTAAACTATGTATAGTTTGTTTTTTATCCCAAGGGCACTCCGCTCTTAGTCGGTCCATAATGGCCACTAGTTCTAAAAAGTTTTTGGAAATATTTTCTTGGGACATAATTTTTTAAATTAGAATTTGGTTGAACGAAGATAAACAAAGTTGGGGACTGCCGTTTTTCGCTTTGCTCAAAACGTCTTCCTAGTGTATCGGTCTTACTCAAAGCCTTTCAACTATCCCGATACTCGGGATAGTTGGCTTTTTTCATTTTCGTCTACTTACACAAGCGAGCTTGTGACGCAGCCTCAAATAAAAAAAGCCTCTCACTTTCGTGAGAGGCTTTGTGCCTCAGGCGGGAATCGAACCCGCACGGGCGTTGCGGCCCACAGGATTTTAAGTCCTGCGTGTCTACCAGTTCCACCACCAAGGCCTCTTCATCTGACTTAAAAAAAATCCCAGTCCAAAGAACGGGATTTTTGGAGCGAAAGACCGGGCTCGAACCGGCCACCCCGACCTTGGCAAGGTCGTGCTCTACCAAATGAGCTACTTTCGCTTGAATAAGAACTATTTTTAGGACTGCAAAAATAACGAAACAGCGCTCTTAAACAAATTTTTTTTCTTACTTATACTCAGGCTTGTATTGTGAGCTAGTTTGTACTTCTGGATTGGGTTTAACGAAACGGCTATTGTAAAGTTGAGTACAATTACCTAAAACCAATGCTAGTATAGCAAAAATAGACACATAAAAAAAGAATCGAGAAGAACTTACCCAGTTAGTGGCGATATCTTTTTCTGCTGTATTATCTTGTAAATCGTGTGACATAATGTTTATTTACGGATGCAAAAATAGCAACAAGTTCTTAATAATGAGCTAGTTTGGCCACTATTTTACTAAAATATTGCTTGTTTTTAATAAAGTATTGATAAACCACAGATCCAGGATAAACACCTTCTAGTGTTTCCAAGGCTTTGGGAGATGAACTTCTTTTCAATTTACCAGACAATACATAAGCCATATAGGCAAAATGCGCTTTGGCAATAGCAAAAAAGAAGCTAGTATCACCACTTAATAAGCCCTTATAGGCTGAAATAGCATCTAAACTAAATCTAGCAGGCAATTTCCATATAAGTGAGGATAAAGGTAAATTCTTAGTTAGCATGATTAAGTTGTTTCTAAAATTTAAAAACACCTTACGACCCCCTCTTGGTAAGGTTCCTGCTCCTACATGATAAACTATAGCTTCAGGACAAGCATAAATTTTATACCCTGCTAATTGTAATCTCCAACATAAATCTATTTCTTCTTGATGTGCAAAAAAGCTTGCATCAAAACCTTTCATAGCATGAAATAATTCAGAGCGTATCATCATACAAGCACCAGTGGCCCAAAAAATAGGCGCAACTGTGTCGTACTGCTTATTATCTTTTTCACATACATCAAAAACACGACCTCTTGAAAATGGATAACCTAAAGCATCTATCCAACCACCTGCAGCCCCTGCATATTCAAACACTTCTGTATTATTATAAGATAAAATTTTAGGCTGACAAGCCGCAATAGCTTTATCAGACTCCAATAAATTCACCATGGGCTGTATCCAATGTGGATTAACTGCCACATCTGAATTTAATAAAACATAATAATTAGCTTTTACTTTTTGCAATGCCCAATTATAGCCACCCGCAAAACCTTCATTCGTATTATTCGTAATTATTTTAACGGAAGGGAATTTTTCTTTTACTAAAGAAATAGAATTATCTGAAGAAGCATTATCGGCTACCACCACTTCAAAGTTTTCATACTGAGTGGCTAAAACAGATGGCAAGAATTTTTCTAAATAACCGGCCCCATTATAATTTAGTATGACTATAGAGACAAGCGGTTTCAATGTAATTGTTTTTGCGAATGTAAGCCCAAAATATGGGAATTTGAAGTAAAAAAACTAACTTAGCCCTATGAACACGGGAAGTTTTTTACATAGAAACCTAGATTTACTCAATCATCCCTTGGGGTAGTTCAACTACCTCCTATTTTTTTTATGCAAGCGAAATTTATTTTTTGCAATTGTATTCAGTTTTCATAAAATTTTATTTTCCATTATTTTAATTTAAAGAAATGACTCATTCAACAGTTAGTTCTAATGCTGCTAAATTTTTAGCACTAGAAGAACAATATGGCGCTCATAATTACCACCCACTTCCAGTAGTACTTGAAAAAGGGGAAGGCGTTTATTTATATGATGTAGATGGTAAAAAATACTTCGATTTTCTAAGTGGTTATTCTGCCGTAAATCAAGGGCATTGTCATCCAGTTATAATTGATGCTTTACAAAAACAAGCAAGCAAACTCACTTTAACTTCTCGCGCTTTTCATAATAATTTATTGGGCGAGTATGAAAAATACATCACCGACTATTTTGGATACGATAAAGTACTCCCTATGAATACGGGTGTGGAAGGCGGAGAGACGGCAATTAAATTAGCACGTCGTTGGGGATATAATGTAAAAGGAATTGCTGAAAATAAAGCCAAAATAATTTTTGCTGAAGGTAATTTTTGGGGACGCACATTAGCTGCCATTTCATCTTCTACTGATCCTAGCAGCTTTAAAGGTTTTGGTCCTTATATGCCAGGCTTTGGCTTAGTACCTTATAATGATTTAGTGGCGCTTGAAGAAGCTTTAAAAGATAAAGAGGTGGCTGCATTTATGGTAGAGCCTATTCAAGGCGAGGCTGGTGTTGTTATTCCGGATGATGGTTATTTAAAAGCAGTGCGTGATTTATGTGATAAGTACCATGTTTTATTTATTGCTGATGAAATTCAAACCGGTTTAGCTAGAACGGGGAAAATGTTAGCCTGCGATCATGAAAATGTTAAGCCCGATATTTTAATATTAGGTAAAGCATTAAGTGGTGGAACGCTTCCTATTTCAGCAGTACTTGCTAACAATGAAATTATGATGCAAATTAAACCAGGCGAACATGGTTCTACCTATGGTGGAAATCCACTGGCATGTGCGGTGGCTATAAAATCGTTAGAAGTATTGAAGTCGGAGAAGATGGCAGAGAATGCAGAAAAAATGGGAGAAAGATTAAGAGCAGGACTTACGAATTTACATTCTCCATTTATTACCACCATTCGTGGTAAAGGTTTATTGAATGCTATTGTAATTAAACATGAGAACCCTGATGCTAGTTGGGATTTATGTTTACACTTAAAAGATTTAGGCTTACTTGCTAAACCAACCCATGGAGATAAAATAAGATTTGCACCTCCTTTAATTATAACTGAAAAACAAATTGACGAAGCAATCGCAATTATTGGGGCTGGCTTGAAACTTTTATCTTAGGTAAAAAAGTCATAATTAATATGCCTGCAGAAATTAGTATGCAAGCATATAAGGCCCACTGCTTTTGCGGACACTCTCCCATTAGACAGGTAGACATAATTAAAAAATTTCTAAAACTCCATGCCAAAAGCAAGGCAGCGAATACCATATTGAAACGCTTTGCCCATATATAAGGTAAAGCAAAAAAGATTAAACTGATGACTGCGAAAAAACTTAAGAACTTACCTGCCTGACCAAAACTACTTCCTGCAGGGTCCCATCCTGTTATTATCCAATTTCTACTTTCAATTACTACTAAAGGTTGTGTAGTAGCATAAATAAGTAATAAGCAAAGTAGAATGCCAATAGGTTGAGAATATTTCATATTAATTAATTATTGCTTCGATTAGAAAAAGCAAAACCCGTACAAATTGTAAGGGTTTTACTTTTTTAGTGAGGTCGAGAGCGGATTCGAACCGCTGTGGGAGCTTTTGCAGAGCTCTGCCTAGCCACTCGGCCACCCGACCCTAATCTAGTACGCGAAAATAACGCAAAGAACTTAATTATAAAAGAATTTTACAGCTATTCCTATTTAAGCGACATTTGTGTCATAAATAATTCAATATGCAGGCAATTGGCGCATCAGAACTCATCATTAACGACCGCGGAGCCATTTATCACTTAAATGTCCGTCCAGAAGAGATTGCGGACACTATTATCACCGTAGGCGACCCTGAAAGAGTTGCAGAAGTGAGTAAATACTTTGACCGCGTTGAACATAAACTAGCGCATAGAGAATTTATTACCCATACCGGCACTATTGGACAAAAAAGAATTTCAGTCTTAAGCACTGGCATTGGCCCAGACAATATTGATATTGCCTTAAATGAAATTGATGCACTAGCCAATATAAATTTTGATACAAGAACTATTAATGATCAAAAAAAATCGGTATCCATTATTCGCATGGGCACTTGTGGTTCTTTGCAAGGCGAAGTAGGTGTGAATGAATTAGTAGCCGGCACCCATGGATTAGGTATTGATAATGTTTTACATTTTTATACTCAAGAAAATAACGAAGAAGAAAAAGCCATCTTAGCTGCTTTTGATGAGCATACAAAAATTAGTGCTCATAAAATTCAACCTTATATTGCTACAGCAAGTGCAGATTTAATAAAACATTTTACAGAAGGATATAGTCATGGCATTACTGTTACTTGCCCTGGTTTTTATGGCCCTCAGGGACGCATCTTAAGACTTCCTTTAAAAATGCCCAACCTAGTGGATCAAATGACCAGCTTTAAATACGGCCAACATAGAATAGCTAATTTTGAAATGGAAACATCTGCTATTTATGGTTTATGTAATTTATTAGGGCATCAATGTTTAAGTATTAATGTAATTATTGCCAATAGAGTAAAGAAAGAATATAGCAAGGATATGGGCAAGGCCGTAGATCATATGATTCAAAAATCATTAGGTATTATTGCAGGCATTTAAAAGAGCCGCTAAATAATTAGTAGACAAAAAATTATTAGTAAGTTCCGAATTAATATAAATAGTTAAATACTAAAATGAATATACAATTTTCAAAATACCAAGGCACGCAGAACGATTTTATAATTATCGATAATCGTTCAGGCAATATTAAATTAAGCGAAGCTCAAATAGAATTTATTTGTGATAGAAGAAAAGGTATTGGCGCCGATGGCTTAATGCTACTTGGTACTGCCGCAGGTTATGATTTTTCTATGACTTATTATAATGCCAATGGCAAGGAAGGTTCTATGTGCGGTAATGGTGGCCGCTGTTTAACCCAGTACGCATTTGACCAAGGCATAAAAAAAGATACTTACTCTTTTATTGCAGTGGATGGCCCGCATGAGTCAAAAATTGATGCTGAAGGCTGGGTGCATTTAAAAATGATAGATGTAAAGTCAGTAGAGAAAAATATTGAAGGCGATGTAACTTTTTATGTATTGAATACAGGCTCTCCTCATTATGTTGAATTTGTGGACAGCGTAAATAGTGTGGATATGCTAGGACTAGGACAAATGATTCGCTACAATGAACGGTTTAAAGCAGAAGGTATTAATGTAAATTTTGTTCAACAAGAGGAAGAACAGCTTTTTGTTAGAACTTATGAGCGTGGCGTGGAGAATGAAACTTTTAGCTGTGGCACCGGCGTAACCGCTTCTGCCCTAATTGCAGGAATTGAAAAATTAGGGGAACAAAAAATAAATATTGAAACCTTGGGCGGAAAATTAGCAGTAAGTTTTAATAATAGAGGAGATAATAGATTTGACAATATTTATTTAATGGGCCCTGGTACCTTTGTTTTTAGTGGAGCCTTAGAAATTTAAAAAACTAATCGAAAAATTTACTGAAAAATAAATTACTGAAAATTTAATACAAACTTTAATAGTTTTTTATGGCTTTATTTAACGTGCGTGTATATGGCTTATTACTAGATCTTCAAAATAGATTACTCGTGAGCGATGAGTATATTAGAGGTGAGTTTTTTACCAAGCTTCCTGGAGGCGGGCTTGAATTTGGCGAAGGTACACGCGATGGCCTAGCGAGAGAGTTTGTGGAAGAAACGGGTATTACAGTAACTGTAGGCGCTCATTTATATACCACCGATTTTTTTCAGATATCGGCCTTCAATAAAAAAGACCAAATCATTTCTATTTATTACATAGTGCATAGCACAGATACTGCAAAGATTAAAACCAGTGAGAAAAATTTTGACTTCACCCCAGCACAAATTGCTGATAAAAAAGGAACATTTGAATCCTTCCGTTGGGTTGATTTTGAAAGCTTAAATGAAGACTGCATGAGCCTACCTATTGATAAAGTAGCTATTCAAATTTTGAAGCAAAGCTTTTAAACCTCATTCTCTAAGCCCATCGCTTGTAATTTCATTTTCTTAGCAAGATCATGCCCCACATAATTTTCAATTCTACCTTGAATAAAAGCAATTAAAGGCGTTAATATAATGGCCATGGTAAACTTGTATATGTAATTTACTACACCAACAGCCAGCACTGTAGACCAGCTCCAGCCATTGCCTATTTTAAAAGCTATAAATAAAACTACAAAGCTATCAACCAATTGAGAAACTAAGGTAGAGCCAGTGGAGCGTAACCATATCATTTTCTCTCCAGTCATTTTTTTAATTCTATGAAAAACATAGACATCAATTAATTGGCTCACTAAAAAAGCGACCAAGCTTCCAAGTATAATCCACATACCTTGTCCAAAAATAGATTCAAATGCCAATTATCACAAATTCAAGTGGCCATAATAAAACACCACAGGTTAAATTAAAAGAAAGATTAGGCACTCCAAATAAAGTAAAATTGGAAGGCGCTAGCCCAAATACTTTTTCTAAAGAAAATATTTTACCTCCAATACATTCTGCAATTAAGGCATTGGCCACAAAAAAAGCAGTGATACCTAGGAATAATTTAGTGGGCTTGTCTTTTAAAATGGAATGAATCATAATTCAAATTAAATAATTAGTAAGGTAATTTGTAACAATAACATCAAAAAGTTAATAATTGTTTGCCATTTAGGTAAATCCATCTGTTTTTTTCTGAGAAGATTAATGATAAACCAAATAACAAATACCAAGTTCACAAAAGGGGCCATTTCAAGTCCTAAAACAGCCATGAAATTAGCTATATCTGCGGGTATTTTTAACCATGATAAAAACAGAAAGGCGGTTGTAAATAAATAGAAGGCATTACATATAACGGCAAGCTTGGAGATAAAGGCAAAAGAGGTCTTGTTTTTCATTCTATTTGTTAATATTTACAAGGTACTAAAATTACTTAAAAAGCCTTTTTAGTTGTAGGTTTGTTGGTATAAATATATGAATATGTTGAAGTCTATTTTCAAGTCGGCCCTACCCCATATTATCGCAGTAGCCATTTTCGCCATTGTAGCCATTATTTATTGTAAGCCTGCTTTGGAAGGCAAAGTTTTACAGCAATCAGATATTACCCAGTGGAAAGGAATGGCACAGGACGCATTTTCATATAAAGAAAAATATGGCTATACCCCATTATGGAGTAATAGCATGTTTGGAGGTATGCCGGCTTATCAAACTACAGGAGTGGGTGGTTTCGAATATTCAGTTGGCTGGATTGATCAACTATTAACTTTAGGATTAGCAGAACCCATTAGTTTATTTTTCTTAGCCAGTATTTGTTTTTACTTTTTAGCACAAGTACTTGGTTTTAATACCATCATTAGTATCATTGGCGCATTAGGCTATAGCTATGCAACTTATAACCCAATTATTGTATCCGTTGGACATATTACTAAAATGCATTCAATTGCTTATTTACCTTTATTCATTGGATCATTACTGGTTTTATACCAAAAAAAATATTTACTTGGAGGCATATTAACTTCCGTTGCAACAGTACTTCTTATTCAAGGTAACCATATTCAAATAGACTATTATGGAGTGCTTATTGCAATAATAATGTCTGTTTACTTTCTTATTATATGGATTAAAAATAAAGAGTATACCCATATTTTAAAAACTTTAGGTATTGGTCTAACTGCAGGTATTATTGGCCTCTGGTATTAATGTTTCCTAATATTTATGGTGGCGCAAGCGACCCTAATGCTATTGAACCTGCAAACTCAAAAGCAATAGAAACCTTGCAACAAATGCAGCCTGAGGTAGCTCAACAATTACAATCCTTTATTTCATTTTACTGGGGCGGCATAGGTTTCACAGCAGGGCCTCCTTATGTGGGTGTTATCATTTGCTTTTTTGCATTACTAGGATTTTCTGTAAAAGATAATAAACATAAGTGGTGGATAGCAGCAACAATTATGCTTTCATTTTTATTAAGTGCTGGAAGTTATTTAGAATCTTTCAATGTATTTATATTAAACAATATCCCATTTTATAATAAGTTTAGAGCACCTAGTATGATTATGGTTATCCCTACTCTACTCTTAGGTATTATGGCCTTATATGGTATGGCTGAAATTGCTACTGAAACTAGCTTAAAAAATATTGTAACAAAATATAAATTAAGTTTTATACTAACTGGCATTATTCTATT
>JAJTDP010000044.1 GCA_021300455.1 Sediminibacterium sp.
GGATAATATTTTACCAAATGTTAAAGGATTAAAAGGACCATTGAGTTGTTTGAATAAGGCAAGATTTGGTATCGCATGGGGTACAATTGGTGCTGCAATGGATTGTTATGATACTGCTTTAAGATATAGTAAGGAGCGTGTTCAATTTGGTAGACCCATTGGCGGATTCCAATTACAACAAAAGAAATTAGCTGAAATGATAACCGAAATCACCAAAGCGCAATTAATGGTTTGGCGTTTAGGTGTATTAATGAATGAAGGTCGTGCCACTGCTGCTCAGATTAGTATGGCTAAAAGAAACAGTTGTGAAATGGCCACGAATATTGCAAGAGATGCAAGACAAATGTTAGGAGGAATGGGTATCACTGGAGAATATTCTGTGATGCGTCATATGATGAACTTAGAGAGTGTAATCACTTATGAAGGAACACATGATATTCATTTGTTAATTACCGGAATGGATATAACAGGATTCAACGCATTTACATAGTATTGTTCAATAAAGAAAAATGGGGTAATGGCTGCCGATAAAATATTTTTAATTGGGATGATGGGTTCAGGCAAGTCTTATTGGACACAAAAAATGGCTAAGTGGAATAAATGTGTGGGCTACGATTTAGACAAGTTGATTGAGATGAATGAGGAAAAAACAATTGCCGAAATTTTTAATGAAGACGGAGAAGATTATTTTAGAAAAGCAGAAGCGAAAATTTTAAGATGGTTTAAGGAAAAGAAAAAATTTATCATTGCTACAGGTGGAGGTGCGCCTTGTTTTCATGAGAATATGCATTGGATGAAAAAAGAAGGCATTGTTATTTGGTTGGATGAATCGGTAGAGGTATTAGTCAAAAGGTTATCACCTGAAAAACAACAACGCCCCTTAATTGCTAATTTAAGCGATAGCGAAATTGCTCGTTTTATTGAAGATAAATTAGTGGAAAGACATGCTTTTTATGCGCAAGCTCATTACCGATTAACTAGCGATCAAATCAATGAAGCCGGATTGAAAAAATTAATGGTAAAACATGTATCGTAAAATATTAATCTGGGGTTTAGTTTTTTCTTTATTCGCGGTGGTACTGGGTGCCTTTGGAGCACATGCCTTAAAAGCATTCGTTAGTCAAGACAAATTACAAATTTTTGAAACAGGGGTAAGGTATCAATTCATGCATGCATTCGCATTAATGGGCTTATCGCTATATGGCAGTTTGCAAGCAGTAAAACAAAAAGCACCCATTGGGTTAGGGTGGTCGGCTCATTTTTTTATAGTGGGTGTTTTTCTATTTAGTGGCTCTTTATATGCATTAACTTTTCTTTCTTTAACCACCTATTCTTGGGCTAGATTTTTGGGACCTATTACACCCTTGGGCGGACTTTGTTTTATACTAGG
This sequence comes from Sediminibacterium sp., assembly GCA_021300455.1. Classification (GTDB taxonomy): domain Bacteria; phylum Bacteroidota; class Bacteroidia; order Chitinophagales; family Chitinophagaceae; genus Sediminibacterium. The sequence continues at coordinate 1,391 of JAJTDP010000044.1, forward strand.
TTGGGCATGTTGGATTAGGGCTGTTTTTCTAGATAAAGTGGATAAGTAGGCCCTGCTATTTTCAATTTTACACATTTGTTCAAATTCCTTTTTCGTCCTATACAGATAACTTATATTTGTTACCATGGCAAATACCCTAAAAAGTAAAAAACAACCCAAGATTAGCGACGAGAATTTAAATCCTGATAAAGAGGCAGATGTATCGGTGACGGATGTAGTGAAAGATGAAAGAACCTCTAAAATTATGGGGGCGATAAGCTTACTTATTACCTTATTTCTATTTGTAGCTTTTACTTCTTATTTATTTACTTGGCAGGACGACCAGGACATGGTCCAATTATGGCGCACGCATTTATTTTCAATCAACGATTTAAAAGTCAATAATTTAATGGGTTATATAGGTGCTTTTGTCGCCTATCAAATTATGTTTAACGGATTTGGTTTAGCCGCTTATTTATTTTGTTCTTTCTTTTTTGTACTAGGGGTGAATTTATTTTTTACTAAAACTATTTTTAGTTTATGGCGCAATATTAGGTATGTGATTTTGGGCTTACTTGTTATAAGTACTTGCTTAGCCTTTGTAACAGCCGGTGCTCATTTTTCTTGGGGAGGCGCATTAGGAGAATACAGCAGTAGTTGGTTAATTAAATGGATTGGTAGTTTTGGAACCGGCGCTTTATTATTAGTAGCGGGCTTTAGTTATTTCATTTGGAGGTTTAACCCTAGTTTTAATGTACCTAGTATTAATTTACTACCGAAGAAAAAAGAACCTAAATATGTAGGGGATGATATAGTTGATACAGATGAAACCGCAGTTAAACAAGAATGGGATTTAAATGCAACTGAGTCACCGAATTTAGGAGGCAATAAATTAAATAATGAATCTTTTGATGAGCTAAGTTTAGAATCTGAAAAACTAGAAGATTCTCATATATTGTCAGCAGCCTTAACACCTACACTTATTGATACGGAGGAGCCAGCCATAGTGAATGAACTTATAGAAGAGCCTGCTGTTGAAAAAATAAATATTGAAGACTTTAATGGAGAATTATTAGAAGACCTTGATTTAGAAATTAAACCAGTAGCCAAAGAAGTCATTGTGCCTGTTGGAGCTATAGGTACAGCCTATGATGCTACCTTGGATTTAAAAAATTATAAGTATCCTACTATTAATTTATTGGAAACGCATGGCTCTGAAAAAATTGTACAAGACCCTGAGGATTTAGAGACGCATAAGAACCAAATTATTGCGACACTCAAAAATTATGATATTGCCATTCAGCGCATAGCTGCCACTGTAGGGCCTACCGTTACTTTATATGAAATTGTACCAGCACCGGGTGTGCGTATTAGTAGAATTAAAAATTTAGAAGACGATATTGCTTTAAGCTTAGCTGCATTAGGTATTCGTATCATTGCGCCTATTCCTGGAAAAGGAACCATTGGTATTGAAGTGCCCAATATTAGAAAGTCGGTAGTGAGTATGAAAACCTTATTGGCTAGTGAGAAATTTCAAAATAGTAAGTTCTCTTTACCTATTGCTATTGGTAAAAAAATTGACAATGAAAATTTCATAGTGGACTTAGCTAGTATGCCGCACTTATTAATGGCAGGGGCAACGGGTCAAGGAAAGTCGGTGGGCTTGAATGCAATCTTGGTTTCATTATTATATAAGAAACATCCTTCGCAATTAAAATTTGTTTTAGTAGATCCTAAGAAAGTGGAATTAAGTTTATATCGCGTCATTGAAAAACACTTTTTAGCAAAACTACCTGGAGAGCAAGATGCGATTATTACAGATACTAAAAAAGTAATCAATACACTGAACGCTTTATGTATTGAAATGGACAACAGATATGATTTATTAAAAGAAGCAGGTTGTAGAAATATTAAAGAGTACAACGATAAATTTACCGAACGTAGATTAAATCCTGAAAAGGGTCATCAGTTTTTACCTTTTATTGTTTTAGTAGTGGATGAGTTTGCCGATTTAATTATGACAGCGGGTAAAGAAGTAGAAATGCCTATTGCACGATTAGCGCAGTTAGCAAGAGCGGTGGGCATACATTTAATTATTGCTACACAAAGACCAAGTGTAAATATTATCACAGGAACCATTAAAGCCAACTTCCCAGCTCGTATTGCATTTAAGGTTTCAAGTAAAATTGATAGTAGAACAATTTTAGATGCCGGTGGCGCAGAGCAGTTAATTGGTAAAGGAGATATGCTGGTAAGTTATAATGGAGAAATTACGCGTTTACAATGTGCTTTCGTTGATACTCCAGAAGTAGACCGCGTTTGTTCTTTTATTGCCGATCAAAAAGGCTATCCTCAAGCATTTTTATTACCAGAATATGTGGATGAAAAAGAAATGGATGCAGGTAATTTTGACTCTGGCGCAAGAGATGTCTTATTTGAAGAAGCAGCCAGACTTATTGTAAGTGCTCAAATGGGTTCTACTTCCTTAATACAACGTAGAATGAAATTGGGCTATAATAGAGCCGGAAGGGTGATGGATCAGTTAGAGTCTGCTGGTCTGGTGGGTCCAAGCCAGGGTTCTAAGCCAAGAGAGGTTTTATATAAGACAGAGGCCGAATTAAACACCTTTTTAAAGAATCTCGACTAAAAAGTTAATCCTAGGCCTGATTGCCTTAATTATTTGTTTAAAAGTTAGTATAAAGATATTATACACTTAAAAAACCATTCTTTATTTTTGTCAAAACTCCAACGTTTAAACAATTAGCTTTTATGAGAATCCCCTTCATTTTTCTCGCATTTTTTGTCTGTTTATCGACATTTGCACAAAAAGACCCCTCGGCTAAGGTTATTTTAGACCAAATTGGGGCAAAAGTGAAAAATTCTAAGGGCATACTAGTAAGTATACAAATGGTTTCTAAGAATAGTCAAGGTAAGGCATTGGGCACCAAGCAGATAAGTCTTAAGATGAAGGGAGATAAGTATTATCTGAAACAAGGCCTAATGGAAATTCTTTGCGATGGTCTAATTATCTACAATTTTGATGGTGTAAATACTATCTCAAAGTCCAGTGTAGCGGAGTCGGATCAAACCCTAAGTCCTCAAAAATTATTAGCAGGTAACTACGATAAAGATTTCAATTACAGCCTTTTAGGACAAACAACTTCAAATGCAACCATTGAGCTTATTCCACTTGATAAGCGTAAAAGTTTTCAAAAAGTAACCCTTGTGGTTGACAAGGTAAAATCCGCTCTTTCTTCGGCCTCCATATTAGATAAAAGCAATAATAGCACCCTTGTAAAAGTGCTCTCAATTAATTATTCAGCTGTTATAGCCGATAATCTATTCCTCTTCAATAGGGCCAAATACCCAAAAAACGTGGAAATTTTTGATTGATTTACGCCTTTTTACACTTATCTTTGCAGCCGAAATAAAAAATAAAACCGTAGTTAATAGTTAACTACAAAAAAAGAAGTTTTACAATGGCTATATTAACATCAGAAAAGAAAGCAAACATTTTTGCTGAATTTGGCGGAAAAGCAACAAACACTGGTTCAATTGAAGGACAAGTTGCTTTATTAACCGAGCGTATTGCGCACATTTCAGGTCACCTGAAGGCAAACCACAAAGACCATTCAACTCAAAGAGGTTTAATGCAATTAGTGGGTCAGCGTAAGCGTTTATTGGTTTATTTACAAAAACATAACCTAACAGGTTACCGCGCACTAATTGAAAAATTAGGTTTAAGAAAATAATCAACAAAAACAAATTATAGGCTGTCCCAACTGTAACCACGGTTGGGATTAGTCGTTTATATACTATCTATTCTAACAAAGAAAAGATTCAAAAAAATTAAAATGATAACACAACCTAAATCAGTCAAGTTTGAAATAAATCCAGGACAAGAGGTATTTATTGAAACAGGTAAATTAGCACGTCAAGCAGATGGTGCTGTTACAGTAAGACAAGGCAATTGTATTTTACTTGCGACAGTCGTTGCGAATAAAGATCCTAAAGAAGGGCAAGACTTTTTTCCTTTAAGCGTAGACTACCAAGAAAAATTTGCATCAGCAGGTCGTATTCCTGGTTCATTCTTTAAAAGAGAAGCACGTTTAAATGATTATGAGATATTAACAAGCCGTTTAATTGACCGCGCACTTCGTCCTTTGTTCCCTGAAGATTATTTATGTGATGTACAAGTATTAATCTCTTTGATATCAAGTGATGAAAATGTAATGCCCGATTCATTAGCTTGTTTAGCTGCATCAGCTGCATTAGCAGTTTCTAATATTCCAATTAAAGAAATTATTTCTGAAGTACGTGTTGGTCGCATCAAAGGAGAATTTATTATCAATCCTTCAAAAGCACAATTAGCTATTTCTGATTTTGAATTTTTGATTGCTGCTACTGAAAAGAATTTGATGATGGTAGAAGGTGAGGCAAAAGAATGTTCTGAAGAAGAATTAGTTCAATGTTTAGAAATTGCACATGAAGCCATTCGCAAACAAATTAAAGCACAAGCGGAGTTAAGAAAAGTAGTAGGTATTACAGAGGTGCGTGATTATAAAAAACCAGAACAAGATATTGCTATAAAAGATAAAGTATATGCATTCGCGAAAGCGAAAGTAACAGCTATTGCTGAAATGGGTTCTGCTAAGCATGAAAGAAGCGATGCCTTCTCTGCATTGAAAAAAGAAATTATTGAACATTTAGGTACTGAAATTACCGACTTGCAAAAGAAATTAGCAGGTAAGTATTACGAGGACTTGAAATGGGAATTAGTAAGAGACATGATGGTGGACAAGCGTATTCGTTTAGATGGTCGTAAATTAGATCAAGTACGTCCTTTAGCCATGGAAGTAGATCCACTTCCCACTCCACATGGTTCTTCTTTATTTACAAGAGGAGAAACACAATCTTTAACAACAGTTACTTTAGGTACGAAGTTAGATGAGTTAATGCAAGAGACTGCAGCAAGTGCAGAATACACTAAATTTTTCTTACACTATAATTTCCCTCCTTTCTCTACTGGAGAAGTGAAGATGATGCGTGGTGTAGGTCGTCGTGAAGTAGGTCATGGTAATTTAGCCATGCGTTCTTTAAAACAAATGTTACCAGACACCACAACTTTCCCTTACACATTAAGAGTTGTTTCAGACGTATTAGAATCAAATGGTTCTTCTTCAATGGCAACAGTTTGTGCGGGTTCATTAGCATTAATGGATGCAGGTGTTCCAATGCCTAAGCACGTAAGTGGTGTGGCCATGGGATTAATTTCAAGAGAAGATGGTAAGTATGCTATTTTAACAGATATACTAGGAGATGAAGATCATTTAGGAGATATGGATTTTAAAGTAACAGGTACACGCGATGGTATTTGTGGTGTGCAAATGGATATTAAAGTAGATGGTTTAAGTATGGACATTATGCGTGAAGCATTGTCTCAAGCTAAAAAAGGTCGCTTACATATTTTAGATGCCATGTATGAGTGTATGCCAGCGGCACGTGCAGATGTGAAACCACATGCACCAAGAATGGTTAAATTAATTATTGATAAAGAATTTATTGGAGCTGTCATCGGACCCGGTGGTAAAATCATCCAAGAGATGCAAAGAACAACTGGTGCGACTATTAATATTGAAGAAGTGGGTAACCATGGTGAAGTAAGTATCTTCTCTGCGAATAAAGATAGTTTAGATGCTGCTGTGAAATGGATCAATGGTATTGTAGCTGTTCCAGAAATTGGAGATGAATACGAAGGGGTAGTGAAGGGTGTGAAAGAATTTGGTGCCTTTGTAGAATTCATGCCAGGCAAACAAGGTTTATTACACATTAGTGAAATAAGCTGGAAGCGTTTGGAAACAATGGATGGTATTTATAACGAAGGAGATGTGGTGAAAGTGAAATTGGTTGGTTTGGATCCTAAAACAGGCAAGTTCAAATTAAGCCATAAAGCTTTATTACCTCGTCCAGAGCAAGCACCTCGTGAAGATAGAGGTCCTCAACAAGGTTAATTTTTCTGCGCCTTTTTTTAAATATAAAGGCTTGAAAAATTCTATAATGATTTTTAAAATGCCTTCCCATTACCTGGGAGGGCATTTTTTTGGATTTAACTTTTTCAAAACCTTACCATTGAATAAATTCAATTCTGAGTCGAGCTTTCGAGCATGCGTAGAGTGAGACGAGGAATTGGGATTTATTCAATTGGGTAAGGTATCTTTGCAAGCAATTAAAGCTCCCTAAAAACAACCCAATGTCTAAAGAATACGTTCAAATAGCCTTCGATTTTGAGAACCAAGACCAGTTTGAGATGCTAGTGGCTCAACTTTCTGCCCTAGGCTTTGAGGGCTTTAATGAAGAGGAGGCAAGCCAAGGCATTAATGATGGGGTGAAAATGTCTAATTCACTTGGGAAAGGAGCAGGGCATTGTAAAACCTTCATACTTAATACTGAATTTGAGGTAAATTTATTGGATAATGAATTAGATATTATATTTAAACAGCATAATATAAAATATTCTAAATCAATAATTAAAGAAGAAAATTGGAATGCAGTTTGGGAATCTAATTTTGAACCAGTGAGAGTGGCTAATTTTGTAGGTATTCGAGCTAATTTTCATCCTCATTTTGAGCCTAAAGTAGCTTTTGAGATAGAGATTACACCTAAAATGAGCTTCGGAACGGGGCATCATGCCACTACATTCACCGTTATTGAATTAATGGAAGCAATGGACTTTAAAGGGAAATCGGTATATGATTTTGGAACGGGCACAGGTATTCTAGCCATCCTTGCAGAAAAGCTAGGGGCAGCATCTGTATTGGCCGTTGATAACGACGAATGGTGTATCGAAAATTCCATAGAAAATATACAAAAGAATGATTGTCATATAGTTAGCATAGAAAAAGTGGAGTCTGCTTATCAGGACAAACACTTTGACATAATTATAGCCAATGTAAATAGGCATATCATTGAGGACAATATGCTTGAATTAACCCAATTAGCCCTTCCGGGTTCAGTCTTGGTATTAAGTGGTTTACTTATTGAGGATCAATCAGATATGATACAATTAGCCACCGAAAATGGTTGGACATTTCAAAAATCAAGGCCTTTAAATGGCTGGATTAGCATACTGTTTATGTTTTAATTTAAAGTTTAACAGCCTGTGTTAACAAATCATTAATTTTTTTCGTCGTATCTTTACTCTCCAACCAAATTTATTATGACAGAAATTATTTTAATTTTCCTGGCTTATATCATCGGATCTATTCCTACAGCAGTGTGGGTGAGTAAGTCGGTGTTTGGTATTGACATTAGAGATTATGGAAGTGGAAATGCAGGGGCAACCAACTCTTTTAGAGTATTAGGTTCTAAATGGGGCAGCTTTGTGTTGCTTTTAGATGTTACCAAGGGGGTTATTGCAACTTCCTTATATATTCTTATTCCATTCTATTTAAACAACGAGCTAGCAAGGACTAATTTTATGATAGCCCTAGGAATGGTGGCTGTCCTTGGACATATATTTCCCATTTTTGCCAATTTCAGAGGTGGAAAAGGGGTGGCAACCTTATTAGGAATGGCATTAGCTATTCAACCCATGGTGGCCTTACTTTGCTTAGTGGTTTTCTTAATCACCTTGCTTTCAACTCGATTTGTATCATTAAGCTCAATGCTTGCGGGAGTGGCTTTTATGGTATTGATCCTCTTTATCTTCAATGAAAAGGAGACCATCTATCGCCTTTTCGCTATAATAGTGGCTATGATGGTGGTAGTGACTCATCAGAAAAACATTTCCAGGCTTTTCAAGGGTACTGAAAATAAAGTGCCCAGTTTCAAAAATAGAAGTAGAAGAGATCTTAAATAAGTATTTGCTTATCAAATTATTTTAAGATTTAATTCAAATTTATACTTCTAAAAAATTAGAATTTCGTAACTTCGCCGTCCGTTAAAACTTTAAAGCTATGTCAGGTAATCAGAATATTTTAGAGAAATTGCAACTAAAGGAAGAGAAAAATTTACTGATCCAAGGCCTACCATCTTCTGTAGAAAAGCAATTCGCTAAGCTCGCTTACAACAAGAACTTGACCCCCTTATTAAAGACTAGAAAAATTGATTTTGCGCTTATTTTCGCTATCAATCAATTACAATTAAATAATATCTTAAAAGAGGTATTTCCAGCCTTACATCCAGAGAGTAAATTATGGATAGCTTATCCTAAAACTACTTCAAAAATCGTATCTGATTTAAACAGAGACGCTAGCTGGGAAATTTTATCCAAGAATGAATACGAAGCGGTAAGACAAGTTACTTTAGACCATGTTTGGACAGCAATGCGCTTTAAGAAATTAGACCAAATACCTAATAGAAATAGAACCTTTGTTGAATTTAAGGCTGCCGATATTAAAGTAGACGATTTTGAAAAAAGATTAATTGCCCTTCCTATAGAATTAGATAAATTATTTGGTGCACATGAAGAAGCTAGAGAATTCTTTGTTTCTTTATCAATACTAAATCAAAAAGAATATTTAAGTTGGATTCAAGGTGCTAAGAAAGAAG
>JAJTDP010000045.1 GCA_021300455.1 Sediminibacterium sp.
ACTATTACAGGTGTTTTGGGCGTGGCTATTATGTGGAAGTATTTTAATTTTTCTTCAGCACTACTTTCTGCTTTTAGTTTATTCTTATATGCTTTTATTTATACGCCACTAAAAAAAATAAATTCAATCGCTGTTTTAGTAGGCGCTTTTCCTGGAGCCCTTCCTTGTTTAATTGGATGGGTAGCAGGCAACGACGATTTTGCCTATGCAGGCCTTGCATTATTCTTAATTCAATTTATTTGGCAGTTCCCCCATTTTTGGGCCATTGCTTGGGTAACACATGCCGATTATTCTAGAGTAGGTTTTAAATTATTACCTGCTAAAGAAGGGCCTACCCGTTTTACCGCACTACAATGTATTATGTATGCAGTGCTTATGATACCTATTGGGCTGCTTCCTTATTATTTAAACCTAACTGGACAAATAAGCATGTGGGTTTTATTAGTCGCTAATATTTTTATGGTCGTACAATGTGTAAGACTGTATCAAAATATGGGCGTGCCTGCTGCAAGAAGAGTAATGTTTAGCAGTTATATTTATTTACCCGTTGTTTATTTAGCCTTACTCGCAGATAAATTATAAAAATTATATTATGGAAACAACATTAAACACAAAAAATAAAATACATCCACTTAAGATGTATTTATATGTGGGACTTGGCAGCATTGTAATGATCTTTGCTGGATTAACCAGTGCCTATATTGTAAAAAAGAGCCAGGCCAATTGGTTGGATTTTGAACTACCTAAAGTATTCTTTATTGCGACGGTGGTTATTTTACTAAGTAGCTTTACCATGCAAATGGCGGTCAAAAAGGCTAAAGAAGGCCTTCAAAACCCCTACCGTAGTTTTTTAACTATAACCGCAATTTTAGGGGTGGTTTTTATGATTTTACAGTACCAAGGCTTCATGGCACTTCAGGCCAATAATATCGCTTTAACGGGTGCAAGAAGCAATTCAGCAGCCTCTTTTTTGTTCGTTATTACCCTTTTGCACCTATTACACGTTTTAGGTGGGGTGATCGCCATTTTTGGGGTGCGTTTTAAGTCTTTGTCAGCCAAAAACAACACAGAAAAAACCATGCCGGTAGAATTGGTATCAACCTACTGGCATTTTGTAGATATACTTTGGATTTACCTTTTTGTCTTCCTTCAATGGATTGGATAAAAGGGCCAAATTTGTTAAAGATAAATACAAAAAAACCCGATTTTTTGATACGAATATCCTTGATAGCCAATATTTTTGCACTGAAATAGAAATTGAACATGTCAACAACAACAACCGCTTCGCCAAATGAAGCAAAATTGTGGGAAGGAGGGAAAAGTCCCTTTAATTCTGAGTACGGAAAAGTAATGATGTGGTACTTTTTAATGAGTGACGCCTTTACTTTTGGTGCTTTTTTAATCTCTTATGGTACAGTCCGTTTTTCAACCAACGGATGGCCTAACTCTAACGAAGTTTTTAAAAGTTTCCCATTTGCACCAGAAGGAGTAAACGCACCATTGGTCTTTGTAAGTATCATGACTTTTATATTAATCATTAGCTCTGTAACCATGGTATTAGCAGTACATGCTGGTAAGAATATGGATAAGCAAGGCGTGGTTAGAAATATGATTTTAACTATCATTGGAGGTATTGCCTTTTTAAGTTGTCAAGCTTGGGAGTGGAATCATTTATTTCATGAAGGTGCTTGGTGGGGAGCGAATCCTTTTTTAAATGCCGATGGTACTGCGAGCTCTACTAATTTTACCAACTTCTTTTTTACCATTACAGGTTTTCATGGCTTCCACGTATTTAGCGGGGTAGTTATTAATATCATTATGTTAATCATGACACTGTTGGATAAGTTTGAACAAAGAGGTCATTATTTAATGATTGAAAAAGCAGGTTTATACTGGCACTTTGTAGACTTAGTTTGGGTATTTGTATTTACCATCTTTTATTTATTATAATTAAGCATAAAGAAATTTATATGTCACATTCACACACAGACCAAGAAGCGCATAACGCAGAAGCGATGGCGGAAATTAAAAAAGTAACGATCATTTTATCGGTATTTACTATTATAGAATTAATCTTAGGTTTCTGGATGATTAGCTTGACTTCAGAAGGATTAATATTAGCTATTAAGGGAACCATTGTTATTTTAATGATGGCTAAGGCTTTTTATATTGTTGCTTATTTTATGCACTTAAAGCATGAAGTAAAAAACTTAATTATGACCATTGTGGTGCCATTGTCATTATTTGTATGGTTTATTGGCGCTTTTTTATGGGATGGCAGTTCATTCAGAAATTTGCGTAATAAATACAATCCTTATTTTAAAGAACAAGCTACTATTAAAGTAGAGAAGAAGGAGCACGGAGCAGCTAAGCATGAGGCCGCTGATGCAAAGCATGAAGCCCCTGCAGCAAAACATGAAACTATTGGAACAAGCCATGAAGCTGCTAAACCGGAAGTAGAACCCTATTATTAAAAAGGAGCTCGAGGCCCTGTAATAAGAAATTGAACCACCTCGATAATAGAGGTGGTTTTTTAAATATTTAATATGACTAAGAAATCCATTTATGGTTTATTTATTGCACTGGTAATACCGATAGCCTGTTATCTATGGTTAAAATCGGCAAGTGATACCGCTGTTATCATGCCTCGTCATTATTTATTAGACTCGGTTATAGAGCAAGTAGTGGATGGCAAACAAAAATCGGATAGTATTTGGCATAAGACCAAGAATATAGAATTAGTGAATCAATTGGGTGATACGGTTCATTTATACGATCAGCAAGGAAAAATAATTATACTTGATTTATTTTTTACAAGCTGTGGTAGTATATGCCCCAAGCTTACTAATAATATGAGTAAGCTGCAACAGTCTTTTACAAGAGGGGGAGATACGCGCAAAAAAGTAGATACTTCTATTGTTCATTTTATGTCTCTCAGTGTTGACCCAAATAGAGACAGCGTTCCTGTATTAAGGGCCTATGCCAATAAAACGGGTGTCATTGCCGACAACTGGTGGCTACTAACAGGCAATCGCGATTCTATTTATAAGTTTGCTTTTGAGGAATTGAAAGTAGATCAATTTAGTCAAGAACCTATTAGCCCCGATTTTGTGCATACCAGCCGTTTTATTTTAATAGATAAAAAAATGCAAATTCGCGGCTACTATAATGGATTAGACTCTGCTTCGCTTTTAAAACTCGCCAAGGATGTTGGCTATTTAATGCTAGAAAAAGACAAGACCAAGAAGAATAAAATATTTCAAAATATTGTAGATCTAAGCTGGCTATGGCTAGTAATAGCCTTACTAGTAAGTTGGTTTGTTTACTATTTTACAAAGACAAGATTAAAAAATTAATATTTATTGCATGAACTGGAATGAATTTAAAACAAAATATAAACAAGAAATTAGAGTAGGAATAGTTGTTTTAATAGCAACTTTAGCAATTAGTATCCTGAAGGATATTTTAAAATCATAAATATAATTGTATGTTAGCACCTGTAATTAAAAAGAACGATAAGCAAGCAAAATTATTAATTGGAATATTTTCAGTGGTTGTACTTGTTGCAGTTAGTTTTTTAAGCAAGTTTACTATTACTGTTGAACTCCCTTTTGACAAACATATATTCGCATTACTAAACGCTTTATTAAATACGGCAGTAGCTTTTTTATTGGTAGCTGCTCTTGTAGCGGTGAAGCAAAAAAACTATGCTGTTCATAAAAATATTATGCTTACAGCATTAGTATTTTCAGTTTTATTTTTAGTGTCTTATATAGCACACCATTTATTGGCAGGGGAAACTAAGTTTGGCGATGCCGACCACGATGGAATAGTGAGTATTGCAGAACAAGCAGTGGTAGGTAATTTAAGAGCCTTCTACTTTGTTTTATTATTTACCCATATTATTTTAGCAGCTACTAGTTTGCCCTTTATATTATTTACAGCCTACCGTGGTTTAACTAGCGAATTTGCAGAACATAAAAAAATAGCTAGAAGAATTTGGCCTATTTGGTTTTATGTAGCAGTCACTGGGCCCTTGGTGTACTTAATGATATCGCCTTATTATAGCTAGGTTAATATAGCTAGGCGTAATTAGCAGTTTTATATTATTAAAGCCCTAATTCTTTAATAGGATCCCAGAAATGTTTTTCGAAATCTATAATGGTTTCGTTTTTCACTTTTATTTTTTCCTTTTCTAAAAGCGTTTGCATAGTTGTTGGGGTTTCAAAATGTGCTTTTCCACTTAGCATTCCATTTCTATTCACCACTCTATGCGCAGGCACTTTAGGTTTTACCCCATGTGATGCATTCATGGCCCAGCCTACCATACGCGAGCTTCCACCAGTACCTAAATACTTTGCAATAGCGCCATAACTAGTAACACGCCCTTTAGGTATAAGACGCACAACATCAAATACATTTTGAAAAAAATCTTTAGTCTTTGGGGTATATTGCATTGGGGCCTTTATTTTCGCTTAATTCTTTTATAAGTAGTAACCTTGTTTTTACTGGTTCAGGTACGGCTTCGTAATTATAGGGGCAATGTCTGCATGCATTACCACAACAGTAGCCTCTTTCTTTGTGATACAATTCTGTAAATACATATTTACCATCAACGTCTATATAATATTGTACTCCTTCAGTCATTTTTTAATTTTCCTTTGCTTTAACTTCTAATTACTTTAACTTTCCCTTACTTTAATTTTCGTTTAGTTTTCATTTACTTTAACGCCTCTTTCTCTTTTTGCATCATGGGTTTCTGTTACTTCAAATGCTGCAATCATTTCTTTAAGGGTTTCATCTTTTGCAATGGGTAATACTTTATCAATCTTAAATTGAATGTAGTGAATGCGATTACTACTTGCAATGTTCAAGCCTTCATAATAAGTTTTAATGGCATATCTTTCATCCCATTTAGCTGATTGCATAAAGGCTGTTCCATATACATCATCAGTTGCAGTTAATAGTGTAAGCCCATAGAGCTCAATCACTGTTTTGGTAAATAAGTATAAATTAGGGCTATCAGTTTTTAAATGCACTATACCTCCTGGTTGCAGGAACTGCTGGTATAATCTTAAAAACTGCGGATGGGTTAATCTTTTTTTGGCTTTAGATAATCTTAATTGAGGATCAGGAAAAGTAATCCATATCTCAGCTACTTCTTCTTTGGCAAAATATTGAATACTTTGTTCTATCTGCGTTCTTACAAAGGCAACATTTTTAATGCCTTCCTTATTCGCAATGCTGGCACCTTTCCAAATTCTATTGCCTTTTATATCCAGCCCTATAAAATTTTGTTCAGGAAATAGTCTTGCCAAGCCTACTGCATATTCTCCACGCCCACAAGCTAGCTCCAATACCAAGGGCTTAATAGCAGTATTGTTTTGGGGACTATTATTAGCGCTAATTTCAAGGCTGTCTAGTGAAATGGGAAATTCTCCCAAGCTTAACTTTTCAAAATAGGCCTTCCATTTGCCGGGCATACCCTGTGGATATTCCAGCACATTCTCGTACTGCTTAATGGCTGCAAATTTGATCAGTTTTTTCTGGCCCATGGGGCAAAGATAAAGCTTAGCCAGTCAATATGTAGGGCTTTTTGGGTCTCATCATAAAATCGTATATTAGAGATAAGATTTTTCTAGGGGGCTTTTTTATTTAGCTATGACAATACCTATTAATAATTAAACCATTTTATGAGTGAAACAAAAGTTATAGGCATTGATTTAGGCGCTACTAATATTCGTGCGGGTTTAGTGCATGAGGGTAGTATACATACTATTCAAAGTAAACGCATTAAAAGTGAAGGTACTGTAGAGGAAGTATTAGCCGATTTTTATTTATTAATAGATACACTATTGGATAAAGATGTAGTTGCCATTGGAATTGGGGTTCCAAGTGTGGTAGACTTAGCAAAAGGTATTGTATATGATGTACAACATATTCCTTCTTGGAAAGAAGTGCCATTAAAAGAGATTTTAGAAAAAAAATATAAACTCCCTATTTATGTAAACAATGATGCCAACTGCTTTGCCTTGGGTGAGTTTCATTTTGGCAAGGGTAGGGGAAAGTCAGATATGATTGGGCTTTCTATTGGCACTGGCTTAGGTGGAGGAGCCATAGTTAATAAGCATTTGTTCGCTGGTTCAAATTGTGGGGCCGGTGAGTTTGGAATGGTAGATTACTTAGACCACAATTATGAATACTATGCAAGCGGCCAATATTTTTCTCATATCTATAATTTAAAGGGAGAAGAAGTATTTGAACGTGCTAAAGCAGGAGATAAGCAAGCCCAGCAGTATTATGCAGAAATGGGCACGCATTTAGGAACTGCTATAAAAACAATCATGTATACTTATGATACTTCCTTTATTGTACTTGGAGGCTCTGTAAGACATGCCTATCCTTATTTTGAAAAAAATATGTGGGCACGCATTCAAACTTTTGCCTATGGGCATTCAATAACTAATTTGAAAATAGAATTATCTGAATTAGAGAATGCAGGCATTTTAGGCGCCGCTGGTTTATACTATGATCAACTAGACTAAGGTAACTTACAAAAAAAGCCTCCCCGAAAATTCGAGAAGGCTTTTTATGGCTGTAGGGGGAGGGATCGAACCTCCATGTGGCAGTTAGCTAAAACACAAAAATGTGATTTCGTTTATTCCGTTATCCACGCCTTCGAGACAAGAAGGTACGTATGCCTAAGTTTCGTCACCCCACAGTATTTAAGAACTTATCATTTGAGGTTTTTCTATTGATTTTCCTTATTTGATAAATCAAAACTAAAGTATTGGCCTTTATGTTGCAAATATTTTAAGTATATTGTTTAAAATATAGAAAATTATTAATAAATTGCCATATTATTTAAAACTATATAAATATGGAGCCTAAAATCAACCCTAAATTAAACATTGACAAAAGCATAGATAAGCTCGATTTGCAAATTATTCAAGCTATGATGCAGGATGCTGAAATTTCCTATGCCGATTTAGGCAAGCAGTTTTTTGTATCGGGCGGTACCATTCATGTGCGTATTAAAAAACTAGAGGAATTGGGCATTGTGCAAGGCAAGCGCTTAGCTGTTGACTTAAAAGTACTTGGCTATGATATCATTGCCTTTATTGGAATTTACTTGGAAAAGAGTTCTTTGTATGATACGGTGGCCCTGGCCTTGAAAAATATTCCTCAAGTAGTGCGTGTTAATTATACAACAGGTAATTATAGCATGTTCGTTGAAATTGTTTGCAAAGACATTCAACAACTTCGTTTTGTCTTGCATGACGAACTGCAAAAAATCAAAGGCATTGAGCGCACAGAAACTTTAATTTCTTTGGAAGAAAGTTTTTCGCGCAATGTGAAGATTGTATAAAAAAAGTCCCGTATTATTTACGGGACTTTTTTTCGAATGCTTGCCAATTATAATTTCAATCTCTCAACATTTTTATAATTTCAATTCTCTTTATAATTTATAGCCATCATCTGCTACTAATTGCGCACAAATTCTTCTGCGGGCTTCTTTGCTATTAAATGAATCTACTTTAGTGAAACGCTTCAATCCAATATTCATCATACGTAGTTCATCTCCTTCTGCAAAACTATTTAGTGCATCTTTACCTGCTTTGTTAATAGCATCTGCTGCATCATAAATATATGTGCGGGCAATATCGGCTTGCACTGCAATAGCTGCTTCGCCATGCATCGCTGCTAATTTTTCTACTCTTAATAAAGCCGACTCCGCATGAAAAGTAATAATTGACATATCAGCAATGTTCATTAATATCTCTTGCTCTTTATTCAGTGTCATCATTAATTTTTGCACTGCAGCACCCGCTACCATTAAAATACATTTTTTGAAATTAGCAATAGCTTGTTTTTCTTTTGCAAATGGTCCGTCTTCTGCTCCACCAAAATCGGGCACGCTCATTAATTCTTTTTGTACTTCCATTGCAGGGCCCATTAAATCTAGTTTACCTTTCATGGCACGTTTTAAAACCATGTCCACTGTTAAAAGTCTATTGATTTCATTGGTTCCTTCATAAATTCTATTAATACGACTATCTCTGTATGCTTTTGAAATAGCATACTCATCGCTATAACCATTTCCTCCATGTACTTGTACGCCTTCATCTACTACATAATCCAATACTTCAGAACCATATACTTTTAAAATAGCACACTCAATCGCGTATTCTTCTGCAGCCCCTAATAATGATTCAGATAAAGTTTTACCAGCAGCTAGTAATAATTGCTCTTGCTCATCTATATTATTAGATACTCTGTATAAGGCACTTTCACCCACCCATAAACGAATAGCCATTTCAGCTAGCTTATGACGAATAGCTCCAAACTTTACAATAGGTAATTTAAACTGCTCTCTTGTTTTTGCATACTGAACCGTCTCTGTTAATGCTCTTCTAGCTCCACCAATAGTGGCAGCCCCTAATTTTAATCTTCCAATATTTAAAATATTAAAAGCAATGATATGTCCTTTACCAATTTCACCTAATACATTTTCAACGGGTATTTTACAATCTTGAAAATACAATTGCACCGTTGAAGAACCTTTGATACCCATCTTGTGCTCTTCTGGTCCTTGTGTAAAACCTTCGGTACCTCTTTCAATAATGAATGCAGTAAACTGTTCGCCATCTATTTTAGCAAACACAGTATATACATCTGAAAAGCCACCATTGGTGATCCAACATTTTTGACCATTAATAAGATAATGTTTTCCATCGGCTGTTAAAGTAGCTGTGGTTTTTGCACTTAATGCATCGGAACCACTATTAGGTTCAGTTAAACCATAAGAACCTTTGTACTCACCGGTTGCTAACTTAGTTACATATTTTTGTTTCTGTGCTTCGGTACCAAAATATAAAATAGGTAAGGTTCCAATACCTGCATGCGCTGCATTGGCAACAGAGAATGAATAGCCACCTCCTAAATATTCTGCTACAATGACAGAGGTTACAAAATCTTTTCCTGAACCACCATAGGCTTCAGGTACGGTAATACCTAATAAGCCTTGCTGTCCTGCTTTTTCAAGTAGGCTGGGCATTAAGCCTGGTTCTAATGTATCAATTCTGTCTGCCACTGGTAATACTTCAGTGTTCACAAATTGATTACACATATCAAGCACCATTTTTTGCTCTTCATTAAATTGTTCGGGAATAAAAACATCATCGGCTTTTACTTCTTTGATGATCCATTCGCCACCTTTAATTACTGTTTTAGTCATTTCCATAAAATTTATTTTATAGGGGTTAATTTATTTTTTAGATTAAATCCTTGTTCGTTAAATTATCATATACTCTTTGAAAAACATTTTTTACAATATCAATCTCTTCTTTTGAAATATCTAGTAATGCTTCATTCATTGTTTGATTCGCTAACTCGTAAGTAATTTGTTGTAAGGGCTTCGCTATATCTGTTAAGTATACTAAATTGATTCTTCTATCTTCTTTACTTGCTACGCGCACTACAAGTTCTTGTTTTTCTAAATTATCAATGAGTCGGGTAGTACTTGCTTTATCTCTAAAAGTTCTATTGCCTAATTCAAGTTGGCTTAATCCATCTTCTTTCCATAAATGATAAAGTATGGACCACTGCTCAATAGTTATATCTAGTCCTGCGTTTCTAAAATTCTTTTGTAATCGTCTTGCGACAGCGGTAGTTGCCATGCCATTCACGACACTGTAAAGCTCTCCTCTTTTGAATTGGTTGTTTGACATATAGTTAGTTATGCAACTAATATAAAAGTACAACCAATTTTTAGCTTTTGGGCAATTATTTGCCTTTTTTTGGTCTTTTTTTGAAGATTTTAGCCTTTTTTGCCCAAAATAGGGCAATTTGGAGGGGTTTTGAAAAT
>JAJTDP010000011.1:0-19853 GCA_021300455.1 Sediminibacterium sp.
TTCATTTAATAGAGATTGCAAAACAAAAAGAATTAAACCCTACCCATTATACTCCAGTTATTGCAGTGGGTACCACTACCCTGCGTACCCTAGAGACTCTGTATTGGTTAGGTGTAAAATTAATCAATAACGAAAAACTGAAAGAAAATAAGGACCTACACTTAATGCAGTGGGACGCCTATGATGCTAGCCATGATGCTGACAATGCGACTAATAAAGATAAGAACAATATTAGCAATAACGATAATACCAACAACGATATAATCAAAGATGTAAAGCCCTCTATAACAGTGAAAGATGCACTTGGTACATTATTAGGCTGGATGCAATCGCATCAAATGAATCAACTTATAACGAGTACACAATTAATGATTGTACCTGGATATACCTTTAAAATTGCGAATGGCTTGGTGACTAATTTTCACCAACCAAAATCGACCTTACTTTTAATTATTGCAGCTATTACAGGAGATGAATGGAAAAATATTTATAAGCATGCTGTTGAGAATGAATACCGCTTTTTAAGTTACGGCGATGGTTGCTTTTTTACGATTAATTAGGAAGTATAATTTCAATAGCTGTTCCAATGCCTAATTCGCTATTGACCGTAATTTGACCTCTATGCGAATCAATCACCCATTTCACATAACTCATTCCTAAACCATATCCTTTTACATCATGCACATTACCTGAATGTGCTCTGTAAAATTTTTCAAAAATATGTTTTCTTGCATTGGCATCCATTCCAATGCCTTTGTCTATAATACGAATACAAGTTTTATTGTGTAAAGTTTTCGTTTGAATAGCAATATCTATTTCGGTTTTAGAATACTTAATTGCATTGTCTATTAAATTAGAGAGTACATGTAGTAAATGTTCTTCATCTACCGTAATAACAGAAGGATTAGCCTCTAAAATAGTTTGCACATTAGAGGGCTTGCCTTCTAATTGTAATTTGAAACTATCAACCACCCCTAGTATTAAATCATGTACATCTACTTCTTGCTTATTCAGTTCGTTTTCCTTTTGATCCAATTGAGCTGCTTGTAAAATGGTTTCTACATGCTTATTCATTCTTATATTTTCTTCCTTAATAATACTACTGAAATACTCCACCGACTTAGGATCGGTATTCACCTTAGTACTCTTCAAAGCATCTACTGCAAGGGAGATAGTAGCAAGTGGCGTTTTGAGCTCATGGGTCATATTATTAATAAAGTCTCTTTTTATCTCTACTAACTTACGCTGTGTCATAAGTGATCGAATGGTAATAAAGAAGGCGGCTAGTACCACAATAATAAAAAGTACCACTCCTACAATGACCCCTAATAAAGAGCGTAATAAATAATAGCGAATATTGGGAGCCACTATAATGATGGTTTCAAAGGGACCTGTAGGTTCCATGATATCAGCAGGTATTACGGTAATTCTTGCCTGAAGCGTATTCACTTCATCTGAAAAAACATCTTCAAATTTCTTACTCTTCATTTCTATATTACCTTTTTTATCGGCAATAGCAAATTCAAAAGGCAAGTCTTTTAATCCATACTTTTCTAAAGCTAATTGTATCTTTTTTTGCATTTCCTTATAGTCATATATGTCGGAAATGGTGGTTTCTTCAAAATTGTGTAAATGGTAATCGTCATTTAATCCCAATCCCTTTTTAGGTAAGCGAAATGACAAACCACTATTGACTTTTTTACTTACATCATTAGATACTAATACCCCCGATTGATTAAGCTTATCTGATAACTGATTTTTTTGTAAAAACATTAGGCCCTGCAACCAAGATATTTGAATAAATAATATACCCAAAATAGAGAGTGCAATTAAAACAAAAATGACAGGGAATGTTTTTTTCATACGTGAATATAAAAAAAATCCCGGCTACCATGGGCAACCGGGACAATTATTTAAATGCATCCAAAAAAATTAAGACGCTATTAACGCATTTTTATAACACACCTTCCACCAAAACAGTAGCTTGGTTGTTTATCACTTCAACAAAGCCTCCTTGAATGGTAAAGGTTTCATCTGCAAGTCCTTTTTTCAAAACTTTCACCTTTCCCACACCCAAGGCACTTACCAAGGGCGCATGCTTATCTAATATTTCAAATAACCCGTCAATACCTGGCAATTGAACGCCTTGTACTTCTCCGCTATACAACTTTTTCTCGGGTGTCAAAATTTCTAATATCATGCGTACAGTTTAAAGTAATCTTTACAAATAATCGTTTAAAATAATCTTTTATAGTAATTAGGCTTGTGCCATCATTTTCTTTCCTTTCTCAACAGCATCTTCTAAAGTACCCACTAAGTTAAAGGCTGCTTCAGGATACGCATCAACTTCACCATCCATGATGGCATTGAATCCGCGAATGGTATCTTCAATAGAAACGAATACTCCTTTTAAACCTGTGAACTGTTCAGCTACGTGGAAAGGTTGAGATAAGAAACGTTGAACACGACGTGCACGAGATACAATTAATTTATCTTCATCGCTTAATTCATCCATACCAAGGATGGCGATAATATCTTGTAGCTCTTTATAACGTTGTAAAATCATTTTTACTTTTTGCGCTGTTTCATAATGCGCATCACCCACAATAGCGGGTGTTAAAATTCTTGAAGTAGAATCCAAAGGATCTACTGCAGGATAAATACCTAAATCAGCAATTTTACGAGAAAGTACAGTTGTCGCATCTAAGTGCGCAAAAGTAGTAGCTGGTGCTGGATCGGTTAAGTCATCCGCAGGAACATATACCGCTTGTACTGAAGTGATAGAACCACTCTTAGTAGAAGTGATACGCTCTTGCATAAGTCCCATCTCTGTTGCTAAAGTTGGTTGATAACCCACCGCTGATGGCATACGACCCAATAATGCCGATACCTCAGAACCTGCTTGTGTAAAACGGAAGATATTATCTACGAAAAATAAAATGTCTTTTCCTTTTCCAGTACCATCTCCATCACGGAAATATTCTGCAATGGTTAAACCACTCAAAGCTACACGCGCACGTGCTCCTGGAGGTTCATTCATTTGTCCGAATACGAAAGTCGCTTTTGACTCTTTTAATTCTTGCAAATTTACCTTGCTTAAATCCCATCCACCTTCTTCCATGCTATGTTTGAAATTGTCACCATATTTCATGATACCTGCTTCAATCATCTCACGCAATAAATCATTTCCCTCACGTGTTCTTTCTCCCACACCCGCAAATACTGATAAACCTCCGTGTCCTTTTGCGATATTGTTAATTAACTCTTGAATCAATACTGTTTTACCTACACCCGCACCACCAAACAATCCAATCTTACCACCCTTTGCATAAGGCTCAATCAAATCAATTACTTTAATACCTGTAAACAATACTTCTGTAGCAGTACTCAAGTCTTCAAACTTTGGAGGCGTTGCGTGAATAGGACGACCATTAGTTTTATCTAATTGAGGTAAGCCATCGATAGCATCACCTGTTACATTAAATAAACGACCATAGATATCATCACCTATTGGCATTGAAATGGGTTTACCACTATCTATTACTTCCATTCCTCTTACTAAACCTTCTGTACCGTCCATTGCAATGGCACGTACACTATCTTCTCCTAAATGTTGTTGCACTTCAAGAATTAATTTTTCACCACCTGGTCTTACAATTGTAAGCGCATTATAAATTTCAGGAAGTGATTGCTGATTTGGGAATTGAACGTCTACAACAGCACCAATAATTTGTTTGATTTTACCATTTGTTGTCATAATATACTATTTCGGCTGCAAAGGTATGGTATTGGTGGTTTATTGCAAAAATTGTACGTAGATAATAGCAGCTAAAATTCCCCCCACAATAGGCCCTAATACCGGCACGGCCGCATAGCCCCAATCACTGCTGCCTTTTCCCTTAATGGGGAGTATAAAATGCATGATTCTAGGCCCTAAATCCCTGGCCGGATTCACCGCCCAGCCTGTGGGACCACCCAGTCCAAAGCCAATGCCCCCCACTAATAAGGCTACGGGTAAGGCAGATAAGGCGCCCAAATCGGAGCCGGCTGGCTTAATTAAAAAGATGCCTAATAAAAACACCATGGTAGCCAGGGTTTCAACGATAAAATTTTGAGGAATATTACGAATGGCTGGGCCTGTCGAAAAAACGGCTAATTGATCCCCTGCATTTTGAGTCTCATTAAAGTGGTCTTTATAGACCATCCAAACAATTAATGCACCTAACATGGAGCCCAAAAATTGGGCTAATATATAAGAAGGCACTAAGGCCCATTCAAACTTACCGGCACTCGCCAGTGCAATAGTGACCGCCGGATTTAAATGACCCCCACTGATACTAGTTGTTGCATATACTCCTACAAATACTGCAATCACCCAACCCAGTACAATGGTAATTAGTCCACCATCATTGCCTTTTGTATTTTTTAATAAATTATTGGCGACTACTCCATTTCCAATGGTGATGACAAGTGCAGTGCCCAATAGTTCAGCGGTAAAAGGTGTCATATATTTTTATTTAATTGAAAGGATAATTTAAGTTAAGAAAAAAAAGGGAGAGTCCATAATAACAACAATTTTAATACTTGCATTAATATAAACTAGCTTAATTTATTTACCAATTATTGGTAGCCTTAATAGCACGCTCCCATCCTTGAATCCAGTCTTTTCTTTTTTCTGCTGTGGCACTAGGTAAAAAGGTTTGATCAATTTGCCATTTCGATCTTAGTTCTTCGATGTCTTTCCAAAAGCCAACGGCTAAACCTGCTAAATATGCAGCGCCAAGTGCAGTTGTTTCAACCATGGTGGGTCTGGTTACTTTTGTATTCACAATATCTGATTGAAATTGCATGAGTAAATTATTATGTGTAGCGCCGCCGTCTACTCTTAACTCTGCTATAGGAATACCTGCATCTGCTTCCATCGCTTTTAATAAATCATAACTTTGAAAAGCAATACTTTCAAGTGCAGCACGTGCAATATGAGCAGAGGTTGTACCACGTGTAATACCCACAATGGTTCCTCTTGCATGTTGATTCCAATAAGGAGCGCCAAGTCCTGCAAAAGCAGGTACTAAATAAACCCCGTCTGTTTCTTCTACTTGTTTAGCAAGTGCTTCCACTTCGGAAGAATTTCTAATTAAATGTAGTCCGTCTCTTAACCACTGCACTACGGCACCTCCAATAAATACACTTCCTTCTAATGCATAATAAGTGTGTCCATTCATTTGCAAAGCAATGGTGGTTAATAAATTATTTTTTGAACTCACCGCTTTTTCGCCTGTGTGCATTAACATAAAACAACCTGTACCATAGGTATTTTTAACCATGCCTGGCTCAGTACACATTTGTCCAAACAAAGCAGATTGTTGATCTCCAGCAATACCTGCAATAGGTATTTCATGATGTGCAAATAATTGAGTGGTATGTCCATATATTTCACTGCTGCTTTTTACTTCAGGCAACATAGAGATAGGTACATTTAATAATTTCAATAATTCGGTATCCCACTGAAGTGTATGAATATTGAATAGCATGGTGCGAGAAGCATTGGTCGCATCAGTTACATGCACATTACCATTGGTTAATTTCCAAACCAACCAAGTATCAATAGTGCCAAAAATAAGTTCCCCCTTATTGGCTAAATCGCGCGCGCCTGCTACATTATCTAAAATCCAATTAATTTTTGTGCCTGAAAAATAAGAATCAATCACCAAGCCTGTTTTTTCTTGAACCATTTTGGCATGGCCTTGTTTTTTTAAGTTGTCGCAAAAATCAGCTGTGCGTCTATCCTGCCAAACAATGGCATTATAAATAGGTTGCCCAGTGGTTTTATTCCAAACTACTGTCGTTTCTCTTTGATTGGTAATGCCAATGGCAGCCACCTCATTCACCGATAAGCCTTTCATGCTAATGGCTTCAGTAGCAACACCCATTTGCGTGCTCCAAATTTCTGAAGGATCATGTTCCACCCATCCTGGCTTTGGAAAAATTTGTTGAAATTCTTTTTGAGAAGTGGCGTGAATTTGTCCTTGGTGATCAAATAAAATAGCACGACTACTGGTAGTGCCCTGATCAAAGGATAAGATATATTTTGACATAACAATCGTTTAATGGATTATAATTTATCTTCTATTTTTTAACCAATTCTCTGGATCAAAGAAAACTCCTTTTTCATTGTTGATCATAAATAGTAATGCACCCTCTCCGTCTAAATTAATACCTGACTTACCCAACAAAGTGCCCGCTCTTACTTCTTGGTCTTTACTTACATTGATGCTACTCAAATGGGTATAGGTAGAAAAGTATTTTCCATGTTGAATAAAGACTGTTAAGTCTCCATTAATATCCCCTGTATACTTCACTACTCCGTTGGCTACACTTTTTACAGAACTTCCTTTAGGCAGGGCTAATTCAATGCCATCACTTTTGCGATTCAACTTGGTGCCTGGAATATTCTCCACTCCAAAATGTATATATACATTCCCTCTATCTACAGGCCAAGGCAGGTTCCCTCTATTGTTTTCAAATAAGATAGAGGCTTCTCTTCCCTCCTCAGTCGTTTCTAAAGCAGAGTAAGGTCGGTTATCTGTGGTGCTGGTTAAACCCCCTACTACATTACCCACTTTTGAATTTTTTGTACTTGTTTTGGTAGAAGCTACTGCATCCCCATTATTTTTTGCAGGTGTTTTTCCTGCATCATTGGACGACTTTAATTTAGCTATTCTTTCTTTTTCTTTACGCTCGGCTTCTAGTGTTTCTCTTCTAATAATAGTTAATAAAGTAGACTGCATTTTCTTTCTTTGTGCTTCTTTTTGACGCACTTGTGCAGTAATCTCTTGCTCCTTACTTTTTAATTGCTTGACAATTTTGTCTTGCTCTTTTTGATCTACCACCAATACCTTCAGTTGTTCGTTCTGCACTACCAATGTCTTCATCCTGTCTTTTTTATTGGCACCCAATATATTTATTTTAGCATTCAAGTCGGTTTGCGATAAATCTATGGCATTGGCTTGCGCTTCTCTGTTTTGTCTATAGCTTTTTAAATAAGTTATTCTTTTTACAGCATCGTTAAAACTATTCGCAGAAAATAAAAAATTTAAATACTCATAGCCACTTCTGCTTTTATAAGCAAATACAATACTTTTTTTATACCTAGATTTTAAAGTATCTAAATCCTTATTTAATCTTTGAACATCTAATTGATTATTATAAATAGCGTCATCTAAAATTTTTACTTGCTTTGCAATACCATTGATGAGCGATTTTCTTTTCGATATTTTACTTCTAATAGCCTCTAATTGCCCTAATGAATTTTTTTTATTCTTTTTAGTTTTTTCTAATAACTGATTAAGTTCCTCTAATTCTTTTCTTAATGTTTGCTCTTGTTTTTGCAAGTCTTCTCTAGACTCAGTGGCTTGCGCCGTAGCTTGCACAGAAAGCGTAGCTGTTAAAAATAAAATAAATAAAGCCCTTTTAATCATGTTATCCTTTATTAGATCGATAAATTATTTGCGTTTCCCCAATTTAGGTATAGCAAAAGTATATTTTAATGGTTCATCAAAACCAAATTCTTTCACTTCCATATGAATTTCTAATTTATTGTTTGCTGCTATAGAAATGTCGCGGTACTGAGGAAATTGAAACTTACCATAGCTTGTATGGTCGCTGTAAGAGATATCACAGGTTCGGTGTTGGTTTACATCTGCATCATCTAATTTCAAATGTAAAATTTTAGTATTATCCTCATTTAAAATAATAAGATTTTTAAACAAAGCGCCTATCAACCCCACCTGTAATTTTCCATTATTGTTTTTATAAGAAACAATACTAGTGTTATTCATAAAAATAGGATTGCCTATCACTAAATCCTCCACAGTGGCATAAGAAAGTGGTATTTTTAAGACTTCTTGCAAGTAACTTAATGGTTTATGTTCTACTTTCTTACTTAAAGGATAAATTAAAACCACACTATCTTTATTAATAAGCGCTTTTAATCCAATCACGCCCATGGCACCTCTCACCGTTAAATAAATAGCCTTATTTTTTTGAATACTTACATTGACAATATAGTTGTCTGCGTTTTTTAAAGTCTCATAGTCTACTTTAAACTTGGCATTCATAGTGGTAAAATCAATTTTAGCTATCTCAATTTTATTCAAGATATCTTTGATAATTGCGGCAGAATCTACCTTTGGTTTTTTAGCAACCAGTGCAGCATTGGTAGAATCACTTTTAGATAAAGCGTCTTTTATCACTTGCACTTTTCTATAAGTAGAGCAAGAAGCTAAAAATAAAACCAAACCTAGTATATAAAAACTTTTTTTCATTGACATATTATTTTTTACCTGTATGGCCAAAGCCACCAGCTCCTCTTTCAGTAGCTTCTAAGGTTTCCACTTTTTCTAAAATGACTTTCTCCACTTTTTGAAAAACCATTTGCGCAATTCTATCTCCATCTGAAATTAACTGTGCTTCATTGGATAAATTAATGAGTATTACTTTTAATTCACCTCTATAATCTGCATCAATGGTGCCTGGTGTATTCAAACAGGTAAGTCCTTGCTTAATGGCTAGTCCACTTCTAGGTCGAATTTGCGCTTCCCAATTTTCAGGTAGGGCTAAAAACAAACCCGTTGGAATTAAAACTCTTTCCATGGGCGCCATTGTAATGGGGCTAGTCAAAAAGGCTCTAATGTCCATACCTGATGAACCAGTAGTGGCATATTCCGGCAAAGGATGATGGCTTTTATTGACTATTTGAACCGCTGTTGACATATCAACAAAAATAGGCAATTAGAAGTAGAAAATGGTACCAAACCTGAGTGTATTAGATAATGGATTTCTTGTAATACCACCTCCAGCAGGCACTAAATAAGAAATGTTAAATTTAGACTGTTGATATTGAAAGCTGGTTCCTAGGGTGACATATTCCATATTACCTAGGTTCTTATTATTATCAATAAAGTAACCCCCTCTTATAAAAAAACGATTCGTGTAATTATATTCTAGACCCACAGAGGCTTTTAAAGATTCTCCAATGGGCATTCCATATTTACTATTAAATGAATTAAACCAACTCGATACCACCGATTGTGAAAAGTACTGATTCACCGATTCTGTATTTGAATTGTCCGGATTGGCTGGAACCATAATTCTATTTACATCTACACCAAATTCAATAGAATTATCTGCATCAATTATACTTAAATACCCTATCCCTAGACCTAAATTGGCAGGAATAAAATACTTATTCTTTGTTTCATTAGAGTAACTGATTTTACCCCCTAAATTAGACAGTAATAAACCGGCATGAAAGCCATGCATATCCTCGTTTTGTTTATAAAACATACTGATATCTCCAGACAAGGTATTACCTGCTCTATAATTAACGCCCAATCCTCCATAAGATCCAGAAACCAATCTAGAATGAATATAACGAAGCGTTACACCCATACTTATTTTATCATTCAATAAAGTACTATAGCCAAAATCGTAACTAAATTCAGAGGGTCTTTGAGAAGGTAAATTTATATTTCCATTTTCATCTGAAAAATCGATATTACCTAAACTAAAAAAACGAAGAGAACTATTGATACTACTTTTATAATCTAATTTTTTATAAAATCCTGCACTGGCTAAATACACATCGTTTAATCCTAAATCTTTTAACCAAGGGGTATAGTTAATTAAAAAACTTCTGTCTTCATTTAAATAGGGCAGCTTAGCCGTATTGCCAAAAAGATCATTGGCTTCAGACGACATCGCTAAAGATAAATTACCCATACCCCCAGAACGGGCATCGGGAGAAATTAACATAAAAGGAACAGCTGTACTTTGAATTCTGATGGGATTAACTTGCGCCATAACCGATTGACTCATAAAAGCCATAACCAAAAATAAAAAAAGGCGACTGTATCTAGAACTGGTCATAAGATTTCAGAATTGCTATTATTAAAATGTGAAGATACAAAATACATTGAGTGAGTCTTTAAAATTTTACAAGTTTACTAGTTAAAAAACGAGTGGTAGTGCCGTCATTAATGCTTAATCTATAATAATAAACGCCTGCTTGAATTTGGGCAGATCCCATACCAGCTCCATCCCAGTTAGCCACCACCCTATTGGCTTTATAGATACCATTTAATGGCTTGGTGAATAATAAATTCCCCCTACTATCATATAAGCTGAGATTTATTTCCAGGTTAACGCCTACTTTATTATGCTCAAAACTAAATTGAGTAAAGTTTTGAAATGGATTGGGGTAATTATATAAATTTTTAAGGCTTACTATTTCAGAGGCGGGCACTATAAAATTTAGGGTTTTGGTGGTGGAATTGCCTAATAAGTCCCAAACTTTAATCATTATTGAATGCGCACCTTCTGCTAAAAGGGGCAATGCATAGATCAAATTACCTTTTTGATAAGTATCCAAATCGGATAGAAAATAGTTATTAAGTATAATGGAATTTTTATAATCATTATCAATGACTAATACCATATCATGCCCTAATGCATTGCCAGAAGTTTGAATACCTGCGCTATCTGTTAATTGTAAAATTAAATTGGACCTTGCAGCGGCCCATCCACCATTGATAAAATTACTATCGTTTAAAAATATTTTTACATCAGGACCTTGATTATCGTTTGTTAAAATACCCCCCGCTTCGATCGCCATTAAACTATCATAGACACCTATTGCATCAGCAATTTCATTATATGCAGTCATTTGTATTTTTAAATTCTTTTGCAAGCTTACTTCTTTCGGTAATAAAAAATCTACCGTAAAATTTCCCTTCGTCACCGTTACTTTTCCCTTAAATAAAATATTTTCTTGCATGGCTACTGCCGTTACCTTACTTGAACCTGCATTGGCTAATGTCTTTTTGTTAGTGATGGCATCATATAAAATAAAATCAAGTAGTCCATTAAAATTATTTTGCAAGACCCCCTTATTATGGACAGCGCCCTTGATAGTATATTTATTACCTGCAAGCAAGGTATCTTTTCCCGTAAATCGTTTTTGATTCAAACTAATAATACCTATTTCATATTTAGGCAGTGACAAACGCATAGCAGGATCTCCCAATAAACTAAATTTAAAAGCGTTCATACGATCTTCCTCTGCCGACCAGGCTTGCATTTTTGCTCTTTGCAATGCCTCTCCTATTGTTAAAAAATTACCTGAAGCATCGGGCACCAATAATTGTTGTATGAAATGATCATTGATTTGCTTATTACTATAGGCGAAAACTAGTCTGCTAGCGGCTACTAGCCCAATCACACCCTTGCTATTTTTCATTAAAGCGTCGAATCCAAAAGGGCTTAATTGAGGCTGATCATAAGGTGCAAAATCACAAGAAGCCGTAATCATCAAGGGTAATTTAGTAGCATTATTCCATTGCAAAACATCTGTTTGACTAATGACTGCTTCTTCCGCTAATCTTGCAAAGTTGCCATGCCCTGTATAGTTTAAAATTAAGGTCCCCTCATTGACAGTTTGTACAATTTCACTATTCACTAATGGATAAGTATTGCCTGCAATATTTTTAGTGGCCGCAAAGAGATCTAAATAAATTTTCTTTTGATTCCAGCTTGATTTTTTTTGTTCCAAATGAGTTGCAATAGCTTCTGCATCTTCTAAATGCAAATTAGCATCCCCATCATCCGCCACCCAAGAAATTTTATTTTTCCAAGACCCTCCGTTTACATTTTTTTGATAATTAATTATTTTTTCAACCACTGTATCGGCCTCTGCAGCATTTCTTACAGGTAGTCTTCCAGTCGCTATGGCCAATTTTTTTATTTGCGTAAAATTATTAATATTATCATTGTCGGCTTGAATACTATAAAAATCATCTGTGGGATAACTGGTAAGTAAGCCCGTTGAAGCCGCAGATTCAAACACAGGAATTTGCGAAGCGCTATTATAATTTCTATTATTGAAATTGGCAATACCCATTAACAACAAATAACGAGGCGCTGCAACTTTACTAGTGGCTGCTTTATTCAATAAATATTTTACAAAATTTCTAATGGCAATGGGGCTGGGTTGGCCTCCAGAAAACTCGTTGAATATTTCATTCACATTTACAAGTTCCGTTTTTAAACCATTAACGGAGGCATGATAATTTTGTAATTTTTTGGCGGCATTTAAATAATTGGGTGCTGCTATCATTAAATAGTCTGGCACATTCATACCCACTAAATTTTGGTTGGTCATGGGTCCCAATAAAATGGGAATTTCATAGCCCTTTTGCTTGACAGCAAAAAATTCAGGTAAATTATCGACTTGGTGGAGAAAACTTATTAAGCCATTAGCAGAAATATCTGTAGAAATTTTTCTAGGGGACGAAGGATTGGTTACATCCCATACCTCGGTACTTGCATCTCCATTTTGAATTTGATATTGCAGTAAATTTCCTATTACAGCAGTTCCTATATTTCTAAATCCAAAACTATTAGCTCCCCAAAAACCCAATTTTCTCTTAGCAGACAATTCTATATAGTCTATCCAACCTGTAGCCGCTGCATTATCTGATTGAAAACTAATATTTACAGAAGTGGGGCTAGTTAAGTTTGTTGTTGAATTTATAGAATAAGTAAAACTATCCACTACAATATTTGCAGACTCATCATATAATAATCCACTTATAGGTGCTACCGATGTTGTTTTAACGGTATTGTCATTAATACTAAAATTAAAATAAGCTGGATTTTGATAAGTAGTGGCCGCATATCTACTCACTAATACTATCTACTTCTATTAGCCATCTTTCGTCATATTGATCTACTACTTGAGCCGTTGCATTGAGCTTATTAATTGCACTCATTCTTTTTCCATTAGGCCCAATACTTATAAAATAAAATACAGAATCATGACTTGTATTTTTATAATGTGTGGGCGAAAAATTTATTGCCTCTTGCTTCCACCCAACGGATCCTTCAGCATAAAATAAAACATAATCTTTTTCATCAATTTGATTATCCCCTCCATCAAAAACCTGAATAGCATTTTCTGTTAAAGCTGTTGAGACAGTAGCCGTCACTTTTTCAGTAAGCTGACTAAGATTATAATTAAATAATTGTAGTTCTGTGGAAGCTATGGGCAAAGGAAAACCTAAAGTCTTTAACTGTGCTCCTGTGATTTGATAAATACCTTGTTTGGAAATAGCTATTTTGCCCCATTTGCCAGTATTAAATGCAGCATTTTGAGCCCCTAAAAAGTAAGGAGAAAACATAAAACCCAAAAAAACGATAAAAACACCCCTTCTCATATACTAAAATTAGGGTTTTAGTAACAGAACAATCTAGTTCCAACTGAATAATTGATTAAAAAACAAAGTATATTCGCACTATCATTTAACCCCATTTTTGAATAATTTATAGCGATGAATTTTATTAATAGTATTTTATTGTTTTTTGCCATCCTTTTAATAGGACCTAGTATATTATCTAATAATGAAAATAAGGCCATTTCGAATGCTGTTGTATTGGCACCCAAAGATGACCCTTATGCCGAAACAATTCTTATGCGCGGGGGTACTTTTGCAATGGGTATGAACCAGGAGAGTATAATGGGCGAATGGAACAATAATCTAAGAAGAGTAACCGTGAGTTCTTTTAGAATTGATAAATACGAAGTAAGCAATAAAAAATACAGAACCTATATTCATTGGTTAGAGAAAATTTTTATTCCTATTGGAAGAGATTCAATTGTAAGAGCAGCACTTCCGGATACAAGCGTTTGGAAAACAGAACTTTCTTATAACGACCCCATGGTGGAAGGTTATTTTAGATCTAATGCTTTTAACGATTATCCTGTGGTAGGTGTGACTTGGGAACAAGCAAATAATTACTGCAGATGGAGAACAGATAGAGCCAATGAAAATACACTTATCAAGTTCAAATTAATTAACCCTAAAAATCCTTATGTAGGTAAGATGGGAATTGATATGAGTACAAATGATTCAAGCAAGGCTTCTGGCACAACCACAAGACAAACAACAACGAATGTAAACAGAGGCAGAAATTTAGATGACTTTATTATGATCCCCGATTTTAGATTGCCTACAGAAGCGGAGTGGGAATATGCAGCCAAGCAAGCTTCTCAAGCCAATAATTCAAATAATAATAAACCCTCAAACGGTCCTAATTCAAGCCGCCCTAATGCTAGCTTAGTTGCCACTGACGGCGCCTTTCCTTGGGTAAATAATGGAAATGATGGAATTAGAGCTACAAAAAAGAATGGTAAAGAAGGCATGTTTACAGCCAATTTTAAAAACGGTAGTGGAGACTATATGGGCATGGTGGGTTATGCAAATGATGGTGCAGGCTTTCCTGGTAAAGTAAATACCTTTTTACAAAATAGTATGGGCCTTTATAATATTAGTGGTAATGTCAATGAGTGGGTAGCAGATATTTACCGTCCTATGAATAATGTAGACATGGATGATATTAATCCTTATCGTGGTAATAATGCTTTAGATGGAGATGATGGTAATATTTCAAGCTATGAAACTGGAGGCAATACTTTAATCTCTAATAAATCAAGAGTATATAAAGGTGGAAGCTGGAAAGACCGTCCTTATTGGTTAAACCCCGGTACTAGAAGATTTCTAGATCAAGATAAATCAAATAGCACCATTGGATTTAGATGTGCCATTTCTGCTTTTGGCGTTGACAGCCCAGGCGCTGAGAATGATGACAAACCTTGGTGGAAAAGAAAGTTATTTTAAATTAATACATAGATGAAACTACGCATTGGATCTGGTATTGATTTTCATCAATTAGTAGAAGGCCGAGAACTATTCATTGGCGGCATTAAAATTCCTCATACCAAGGGCGCATTAGGACATAGCGATGCAGATGTTTTATTACATGCTATTTGTGATGCTTTATTAGGTGCTTTAAGCTTAGGTGATATTGGCACTCATTTTCCAGACACCGATGCCGCTTATAAAAATATTGATAGTAAAATTTTACTTCAAAAAACTTACGATTTAATTACTGCACAAGGCTATCAAATAGTAAACATAGATGCCACTTTATGTTTAGAGGCACCAAAAATTAAACCCTATGTAATTGCTATGCAAGAGTGTATTGCACGCATATTACATATTGGAGATAAAGATATTTCTATTAAAGCTACCACTACTGAAACAATGGGTTTCACTGGAAGAGAAGAAGGCTTAGTGGCCATGGCTACTTGTTTATTAACTGAAGCTAATAGTTAAAACTGCTAAAATTATGAAGCAGTTTAGTTCACTTAGTACGCCCCTTTCAACTGCCGATTTATATGAAATATATAAGTCATTTCCTCAAGTACAAACCGATACACGTCAATTAAAAAAAGGCGATTTATACTTTGCACTCAAAGGACCTAATTTTAATGGTAATGTTTTTGCACTCGCTGCATTAGAAGCTGGTGCAGCTTATGCCATTGTGGATGAAGGGGTAGATGCAGGTGAGCATTTACAAGAGCGTATTGTATACGTAGAAGATGTTTTAAGTTCTTTGCAAGCCCTTGCAAAATTTCACCGTGAACAATTTAATATTCCTTTTATTGCCATTACGGGTAGCAATGGAAAAACAACGACTAAAGAATTGGTGGCTGCCGTATTAAGTAGTCATTATACAATTTATACTACGAAGGGAAATTTGAACAATCATATTGGCGTCCCACTTACCCTATTAAGTATTCAGAAAGACGCTCAATTTGCTATCATAGAAATGGGCGCTAATCATTTAAAAGAAATTGAATCTTATTGTAGTTATACCCTACCCACACATGGGCTCATTAATAATTGTGGCAAGGCGCATTTAGAAGGTTTTGGTGGCGTAGAAGGTGTACGAAAAGGCAAAGGCGAATTATATGATTATTTAAAATTACATAATGGCACCGTATTTATTAATAGCGATTTAGATTATTTAGTAAAGATGAGCCAAGGCATTGGAACAGTGATTAGTTATGGTACTAATAGCGGCCAATTACAAGCTAAAATATTCGAAGCAGCTACTGGACAAAGCACTAATGATTTTTTAATAGTAGAAATAACAGCTTCAGCCAATGCTGCAATAGTTCATAAAATAATTAAGTCTCAATTAGTAGGGTCTTATAATTTACCAAATGTACTAGCTGCTATAAGCATTGGCTTATCATTTGAAGTACCTGTAGAAAAAATAATGACTGCTATTGAAAATTATACCCCTACCAATAGCCGCTCACAATTAATAGAGTGGAAAAATAATAAAGTAATACTTGACGCCTATAATGCGAACCCCAGTAGTATGCAATTAGCCATTGAAAATTTTGCAAAAATAGATGCTGCTAAAAAAATACTTTGCATAGGAGCTATGAGAGAATTAGGTAATGAAAGCCAGGCCGAACATCAGGCCTTGATTGAACAAATTAAAACGGCTCATTTTGAAAAAGTTATTTTAGTAGGTAAGGAATTTGAAAACTGTCAACATGCATTTATTTATTTTGAAAATAGTGCCTTAGCCAAAAACTGGCTAGACCAAGAAAACTTCATCAACCATTTCTTTTTAATCAAAGGTTCTAGAGGTATTCAAATGGAAAAAATGATTGGTATAGATTAAGCTTTACGCTTATATGAATTCAAAAGCCCAAATAGCATCCCTTTCAGTTTTATTCTTAAACTTATTTTATATTCGATATCTTTGCGGCATGGCTACCAACTATTTATGGAGCACGATTAATAATCGCTGTCCAAGATGCAGAGAAGGAAAACTATTTGTTTCTAGTAATCCTTATAATTTTTCTTCCATTACTACGATGAACGAAAATTGTCCAGTTTGCGGACAAGCCACTGAAATTGAAGTGGGTTTTTATTATGGTACAGGCTATGTGAGTTATGCATTAACGGTTGCTTATTTTGTTTCCACTTTTGTTGCTTGGAAGGTACTCATTGGAATGACATTTGACTTAGACGATAATAGAATTTTTTATTGGATGGGTACCGCTATAATAACACTCCTATTTATGCAGCCCTTACTAATGCGCTTATCAAGGTCTATTTGGTTAGGCTGGTTTGTTTCTTATAATAAGAATTGGAAAAATGAAGCGCTTCAGTATAATGAGCGCATGGGTCATCATAGAAAAGAGCATTAAAAAAGCCTATCAGTTTCGTGATAGGCTTTGCAGAGAGGAAGGGATTCGAACCCTCGATACGTTGCCGTATACTGTGATAGCTCCAATCTCATGCAATGGCAAATTTTTAATCTCTGCTAATTTCATGGCTACTTGTATCATATAAGAAGGCTCATTCGTTTTTCCACGATAAGGCACAGGAGATAAATAAGGTGTATCTGTTTCTAATACTAACCACTCCATCGGTATATCTTTAATGGCTTCTGCAACACCTGCATTTTTATAAGTAAGCACACCACCCAAACCTAAATGAAAACCCATAGAAATAATTTGTTCAGCCGACTCCTTGCTTCCACTAAAACAATGAAAAATACCGCGTAATCCTTTTTTAGCAAAAGGCTTGACAGCTTCAATGGTTTCCCCCATGGCATTACGTGTATGAATGGCAATAGGTAATTTATAATCCAAGGCCCACTGCATTTGAATTTGAAAAGCCTCCATCTGCTGAGTCAAAAATGTTTTATCCCAATAATAATCAAGGCCAATTTCTCCAATGGCTATAAATTTTCTTTTTTGTAATTGCGTTTCAATAATGGCTAATTCTTCTTTCACATTTTCTTTCACTGAACATGGATGCAAGCCCATCATGGCCATACAATTTTTAGGATAGCTAGCTTCCACTTCTAACATGGCCTCTAAAGTTGTACTATCAATAGCAGGCATAATTATTGTATCAATACCATTATCCATCGCATTTTTCAATATGCCCTCTATGTTTTCTTTAATAGGGCTAGAATAAAGATGGGCATGTGTATCAATAAATCTCATAAGACTTTATATAATTACTTAGACTACAAAAAAACACTATTTTTTACTCATTACATAATAAACCCTATAATATGTCGTTTTAGCTATGTAGACAACAATGGTCTTATTAGTACAGACAACAAACTTTGTTTTTTATAGGGTACGGATTATACGGCTGGGGTTTCTACCTTGGCCTTTTTTTTGCATACAATTGTTCAAAATTTGAATTATTGAATGGCCTTAAATGTATAGCCCAAATTAGTAAAATGTGCGAGCATCGCTGGAAGGGCTACTTTTAATCTTTCAAAGGCCTTAGCGCTATCATGAAAAACAACAATAGATCCTGAGCAGGTATTTTTAATTACATTTTTAGTGCAAGCTTCTGGAGATAATGTCAAATCAAAATCGCCACTCAACACATCCCACATTATAATTTCTTGAGGTAAATTTTTATCTGCTTTAATTTTATGTATCTGCGATTTAGTAATTCTACCATAAGGTGGACGAAATAAATTAGACTGAATGAATTTACCAGCTAATTCTATATTCTGAATATAATGACTTGTATCAGTTTTCCATCCATTTACATGATCATAGGTATGATTACCCACCGTATGCCCCTGTTCAATAATGGCTGCATATATATTTTGATGCGCTGCCACATTTTTACCAATGCAAAAAAAACTAGCCTTGGCATTGTAGTTTTTTAATTCTGCTAAAACAAAGGGGGTAGCTTCTGTATGTGGACCATCATCAAAACTTAAATAAATAACCTTTTCAGCACTGGGTATTTTCCAAGTACAAGAGGGGTAAATGGCCCTCAACCAAAAAGGTGTTTTTACTAAATACATACTCAAAGATAAATAGTTCTTTTGCCCATTTGAATATTATCTTTGTATAAATAAAAAAGAGCATGGATTCAAAGGTTAGAGTCAGGTTTGCACCCTCTCCCACAGGAGGTCTTCACTTAGGTGGGGTAAGGACGGTTTTGTTTAATTATTTATTTGCCAAGCATCATGGAGGGGAATTTATTTTAAGAATAGAGGACACCGATCAATCTCGATTTGTACCCGGCGCCGATCAATATATTTTAGACACATTGAACTGGTGTGGACTCACTCCAGATGAAAGTACTGTGCACGGTGGCGCTTATGGACCTTATAGACAAAGTGAGCGCAAAGCCACTTATACGCAATATGCTCAAATATTAATTGAAAAAGGTTTTGCATATTATGCATTTGATACCCCAGAAGATTTAGAAGAGAAAAGAAAACAAGTACCCAATTTTCAATACAGTCGCGCGCATAGAATGGAAATGAAAAATTCTATTTCACTCAGTGAAAACGAAGTGACTGAACTATTAAAAAATGGAACGCCTCATGTTATTCGTATAAAAGTGCCCGATGAAGAAGAAGTCATATTTACAGATATGATTAGAGCAGAAGTGCGCTTTGAGGTGAGCACTGTTGATGATAAAGTTTTATTAAAAGCAGATGGCATGCCTACTTATCATTTAGCGGTAGTAGTAGATGATTATTTAATGAAAATTACACATGCCTTTAGAGGAGAAGAGTGGCTACCTAGTGCACCCGTGCATATATTATTGTGGAAGTATTTATTTGGACTAGATAAAATGCCAAAGTGGGCACATTTGCCATTGATATTAAAACCAGAAGGCAGTGGTAAATTAAGCAAGCGTGATGGAGAGCGTTTAGGCTTTCCCGTTTTTGCAATGGATTGGAATGACCCTATCACGAAGGAAACCACTATTGGTTTTAAAGAGAAAGGATTTTTACCTGAAGCCTTTATAAATTTTTTAGCCCTATTAGGCTGGAATGATGGAACGGATAAAGAAATATTTAGCTTGGATGAATTAATTAAAAGTTTTGATATTGAAAGAGTGCATAAAGGTGGAGCAAAATTCGATTATGAAAAA
>JAJTDP010000011.1:19877-40926 GCA_021300455.1 Sediminibacterium sp.
CCTAAATGGGAAGAAAAGAAGCAGTGCTTCTTTGATGAATTAGTAAAACTATACGCACAAAAAATTGCAGAGGGTTTGAAAACACTACCTGCAGCAAGCCTTGAAGCCAATTTTAAAGAATTAGCTACTGCGCATGAAATAAAACCAGGAGACTTATTACTACCACTTAGAATTATGCTAGTGGGTGGTAAATTTGGACCAGGTGTATTTGACATCATTGAATCAATTGAACTTTCTGATACAGTAGCAAGAATTGAACATAGTTTGCGATTAATTTCAGGAAAATAATGTAATTTAATAGTAATGAAACCCATTAGAGTATTAGTAGCTAAAGTTGGACTAGACGGACATGACCGTGGCGCTAAAATAATTGCCACTGCCCTTCGTGATGCAGGCATGGAAGTAATTTATACGGGTCTTCGTCAAAGCCCTGAAATGGTGGTACAAGCTGCCTTACAAGAAGACGTCGATGCCATTGGTATTAGTATTTTATCTGGTGCACACATGACTGTTTTTCCAAAAGTGTATCAACTCATGCAAGAAAAAGGTTTAACCAATGTGCTTTTAACAGGAGGTGGTATTATTCCAGAGCAAGACAGTATTACACTAAGAGAAATGGGCATTGGTACTTTATTTGCCCCAGGAACCAACACTGCCGATATTGCTAGCTACATAAAACAATGGGTAGCCGAAAACCATAAGTAAACTTCTTTTTTAATTTCTAAACTGAAACTATATGTCATCCTTTCAAACTTTGTTTACAAAAATGGAAGATCATACTTTGATCATTACCATTAATCGTCCCGACAAATTAAACGCATTGAATCAGCAAGTGATGAAAGACTTAGATGCAGTCATGGACCGAGTGTATAAATTTCCAGAAATTAAAAGTGTGGTGATCACGGGTGCGGGCTTAAAAAGTTTTGTAGCTGGCGCCGATATAAAAGAATTTGAATCCTTATCAAAAGAAGAGGCAACTGCCCTTGCTAAAAGAGGACAAGATGTATTTTTTAAAATTGAAAACTCTCCCAAGCCAGTCATTGCCTGCGTCAACGGATTTGCATTAGGTGGCGGATGTGAATTAGCCATGGCCTGTCATTTTATTATTGCCTCTGAAAGCGCAGTCTTTGGACAACCCGAAGTGAACTTGGGTATTATGGTAGGATATGGTGGCTCTCAAAGATTAACACAAAGAGTAGGTAAAGGTAGAGCCATGGAATTAGTCATTACGGGTAAAACTATTAATGCAACGCAAGCCATGAATTATGGATTAGTGAACTATGTAGTGCCTCAAACTGAATTATTAGATAAAGCATTCTCAAAATTAAGAGTAACTCATGAGAGAGCACCTTTATCAGTAGGGGGTGAAGTAAAAGTACCTGCTCATGTTTATTGGGGTGCTCAAACACAAAGAAGTATTGACAATTTTAAAATAGCACAGGATATAAATCGAATGCCTAAGGAAATTATTAAAGCATTCGCCTATTTAAAAAAAGCAGCTGCCCTTACTAATATGGATGCAGGTGTATTACCAAAAGAAAAATCGGATTTAATTGGACAGGTTTGCGATGAAATTATTGCAGGGAAATTAGACGATCAATTCCCTTTAGTCGTTTGGCAAACAGGAAGCGGAACACAAAGCAATATGAATTTAAATGAAGTGATTGCTTACCGTGCGCATGTTATTAAAGGAGGAAGCTTAAGCGATAAAGAAAAGTTTTTACATCCTAACGACGATGTCAATAAATCTCAGTCCTCTAACGATACCTTTCCAACGGCTATGCACATTGCAGCCTATCAAATTTTAACGGAGACTACAATACCAGGTATCACTGCATTAAAAAATAC
This sequence comes from Sediminibacterium sp., assembly GCA_021300455.1. Taxonomy (GTDB): domain Bacteria; phylum Bacteroidota; class Bacteroidia; order Chitinophagales; family Chitinophagaceae; genus Sediminibacterium. The sequence goes on from JAJTDP010000011.1 coordinate 21,726, forward strand.
TTTAGAAGCCAAAAGCAAGGAATTTATGCATATTGTTAAAATAGGTCGTACCCATTTTATGGATGCTACTCCTTTAACATTAGGTCAAGAAATTAGCGGCTATGTAAGTCAATTAAGTCATGGCTTAAAAGCCATTCATAACACCTTAGCACATTTAAGTGAATTAGCCTTAGGAGGTACTGCAGTAGGAACAGGTATTAACACCCCTAAAGATTATTCAGTAAATGTGGCCAAACATATTGCTAAATTAACTGGCCTTCCTTTTATTACTGCTGAAAATAAATTTGAAGCATTGGCTGCTCACGACGCTATTGTGGAATCACATGGCGCTTTAAAAACAGTGGCAGTAAGTTTAATGAAAATTGCTAACGATGTGCGCATGTTGTCATCAGGACCACGTAGCGGTATCGGTGAAATTTTTATTCCAGACAATGAACCCGGTTCTTCTATCATGCCAGGCAAAGTAAACCCAACGCAAAGCGAAGCACTTACCATGATTGCTGCGCAAGTAATGGGTAATGATGTGGCTATTAATATTGGTGGCTCTATGGGACATTTTGAATTAAATGTATTCAAGCCCGTAATGATTTATAATTTCTTACATAGTGCGCGTTTAATTGGCGATGGTTGTGTAAGCTTTAATGAAAAATGCGCTGTAGGCTTAGCCCCTATAGAAGCTAATATTAATAAACACGTTAATAATAGTTTAATGCTAGTTACTGCACTTAATACTAAGATTGGCTATTACAAAGCCGCTGAAATTGCACAGAAAGCACATAAAGAAGGTACGACCTTAAAAGAAATGGCCGTTAAACTAGGTTATGTAACGCCTGAGGAATTTGATGCATGGGTGATTCCTAAAGACATGGTGGGGTTGTAATTAGAAGGGTTCATCTGTAATATTATATTTCATCCTTCGCAGCTCGCCATGACGCTAAAATTCATAAATTCTAACTAAAAGTCAGAACTCGCACTTCGTGCTCAGACATGCTGACTTTTTTAACGTTAGAATTTACAAATTTCTTTACCAAGCAAATCTTTGATTTGCAAAAATTATTAGATTTTTTAATTTAAAAACTTAATATGATTATAGTTTTTAAATTAAAATTTAGGCTCAAAGCTCAGGAGTGAAATACAATATTTACTGATGAACTTTTTAATTTAGATCTGCGCGAAAGAGAATTAATACTATTTCGAACGAACTTTGAGCGCAGCGATCGAGAGAGAGAGAAATAGGTATTTATTCTCTTGAAAGCACAGAAGTGAAATATGTTATGCAGTAGTGAACTCTTAGAATACTCTTTCACCGTTCAAATAGGTCTTCAATACTTTCACTTGAAGTATACTATCAGTAGGTACTTTCATTAAGTCTTTATCTAAAATGATAAAGTCCGCTTTCTTTCCTATTTCAATACTACCTACTTGTTTTTCCATTCTATTTGCTTTAGCTGCCCAAATGGTCATACCACGAATAGTTTGTTCACGCGTTAAGGCGTTTTCTATTTGAAAGCCACCTGCAGGAAAACCTTTACTGTCTTGTCTTGCCACCGCTGCTAAAAATGTTTTAAAAGGATTAATTTCTTCCACAGGAAAGTCGGTACCTAGGGGTAACCAATTATTTTGTTCTAATAATTGCTTGAATGCATAGCCTCCTTTTAATCTTTCTGCACCTAATCTATCCCCAGCCCAATACATATCGCTAGTGGCATGTGTGGGTTGCACAGAAGGTATAATACTATTCTCTGCGAAATAATGAAAGTCTGCTGGGTTTAATATTTGCGCATGCTCAATTCTCCATCTTTTATCATTTTTGCCTTTTAAATATTTCTCATACACTTTCAATACCACCCTATTCGCACTGTCTCCTATCGCATGAGTACACATTTGAAAATCGGTGTTGATTAACTTTGCTGCCACTGAATCAAAATGTGCAGGGCTACTTCGTAAGAAGCCTGTCCATCCTGTTTTATCGGTATAGACTTGTAGTAAACATGCACCACGTGATCCTAAGGCACCATCTCCATAAACTTTAATGCCTTTCACTGATAATCTATCAGTTAAATAGCCACCCTCAGTGAAATATTTTGAAGTATAAGTGCTAGGCTTATCACTTAACATTACATATAAACGCATTTTTAAATCATTCGATTTTTGTAAGGCGTCTACATTATCAACATCCTCAGGGCTTAATCCGCAATCGGTAACAGTGGTTAACCCTGTAGCAAAACAATTTTGTTGCGCAGAAGTCAACCAATTTTTATAATCTTCTTGTGTTGCATTAGGTATTTTTTTTACGACTACATCTACTGCATTGTCAATTAATAAACCTGTTAATTTTCCGTTCTGCTCAATGAATTGACCTCCTTGAATGGTTTGCCCTAGTTTCACACCTGCTAGTGCCAAAGCATAATCATTAGCAATACTTGCATGACCATCTACTCTTTCTAAAATAACGGGTCTATCAGGAAATAAAATATTTAACTCCGCATTGGTAGGGAATTCTTTGCCTGCAAAACGGTTCTGATCCCAACCCCTTCCTCTTATCCACCCTTTACCAGGATGCTTGACTGCAAAGGCTTTCACTCTTTCAATAACATCTGCCCAGCTTGGAGAAAACATTAATCCAACCGTATAAAGAGATTGTCCATATTCTAAAAAATGGGCATGTGCATCAATGAAGCCTGGATATATAATAGCATTGTTTGCATTCACCACAGAATCCGATTGATACTCTTTTAATATGGCATCATTGGTACCAATAGCAATAATTTTACCATCTTGTATGGCCATAGCCTCTGCCATTGTAAATTCATTATTGACTGTATAAATTTGAGCATGATGTACAATTAAATCTACTCTTTGGTTAATACAAGAGCTGCAAAATAATACTATAGCTATGGCAAATACATTACGCATGGTAAAATGTTTAGAGAATAAAAATAACTAAAAATTGGGAAGAAAAAATAAATGATACTTGAACCCGAGTGCAATAACTTAATTCAATAACTCACAAGGCTTGAGGCCGGTATGCTTTTTAAAAGCTGCAGAAAAATGTGAGATAGAAGAATAGCCAAGTAGTGCTGAAACGTCCGTTACACTTAACGATTTTTCATACAACAAATACTTTGCATGCTCCATTCTTTGTTGTTGATAGAAATCAAAAATAGTAGTGCCGTATACTTCTTTAAAGCCTTTCTTTAAATAACATTCGTTCATCGCTACTTTACGGCTTAGTTCTTTAATAGTAATAGGATCACCAATATGTTGTAATAAGAATTCACGTGCTTGATAGATACTTTCCCTACCTCTATCGTCTGCTAAAAACTTACAAGTAAAGACCACTTCTTTTTCATCAATGATGCTTTCTAAGCTGTACACCAAGAGTTCATGAATTTTTGCATTCACAAAAATATTTTCTAAAGAACCGCTGTAACTATGATTCAATAAGGCGTCTAGCGTAATTCGCTTTTTCACACTTAAAGGAAATGTTTTAGTAAAGTTATCGGTATGTTTAAAAGCAAGCAACTCATCTTTTTTATTATTTGTTTTTACATTATGCACAAACTGATGTAAAAAAGTAGCTGTAAAATGAAAAGAAAAAACGTCCACTGTTCTCATCGGACCCATACAATCAGAAGTAGGCAGTTGATTACAACCCCCGCAAACCTTATTATCACAGTATCTATTTCCAGAAATACAAAACCTTAATTCTAAGTAATTTTCTTTGGGCTTTTGGGCATTATAGTGGTAGACAAACATACCGGTATCTTCTGCACCCCAGGCCTCCTGCGCCATATACCTTTTAATTTGGTATTGGGTAGACCCTGGAATACGCTGCTCTTTGCTGTATAACAATGCCATCCCGCTAAAACTAGGGGCTGTATTTCCATGCATTAAGAGTTCTTGTACCTGTGTCATTTCTGCAAATTTAAGGCATTCAGCCTAAAGGAACTATTTAGCCCCTAAATCTGACCCAAAAATGACAAAAAAACAAGGCTTTTTTGGGGTGAAAAGCTATGCACAAAATGGCAAAATTGGGGATAACTAAATAGAGCCTAAAACAGGCTTTAAACCCTTAATTATCTTAAGTTTGTATGCATTTGGAATGCATCGAAAAACAAACCAATTTTATTACAATTATGTCCAACGATTTACAGTCAAACGAATCAGCAGAAAATAAGAATTATGGAGCCGACAGTATACAGGTTTTAGAGGGCTTGGAAGCCGTTAGAAAAAGACCTGCAATGTACATTGGCGATGTAGGCTCTAAAGGACTTCACCATTTGGTGTATGAAGTGGTAGATAACTCTATCGATGAAGCACTGGCGGGCTATTGTACTCATATCGAAGTAGCCATTCACGAGGACAACTCTATCAGCGTTCAAGATAACGGCCGTGGAATTCCCACAGCCATGCATACCAAGGAAAAACGTTCAGCCTTGGAAGTAGTAATGACTGTACTTCATGCGGGTGGTAAATTTGATAAAAATACCTACAAAGTATCTGGTGGTTTGCACGGTGTGGGGGTAAGTTGCGTGAATGCCTTAAGTACTAAATTACTAGTAACAGTTCAAAGAGAGGGTAAAATATTTGAACAAGAATATGCCATTGGGGTACCACAATATGCAGTGAGAGAAGCAGGTACCAGCGATAAAACAGGAACCCGTGTGCACTTCTGGCCTGACTTAAGCATCTTCCAAGAGTCGGTGTACAAAAGAGAGATTTTAGAAAGTCGTTTACGCGAACTTTCTTATTTGAATAAAAGAATTAGCATTACCATCACCGATTTAAGAGAGAAAGACGAGACAGGCAATTTTTACACAAAGAATTTTTATAGCGAAGGTGGTATTGTGGAGTTTGTACAAATGTTAGATAAGAACGGAAATAGAAACCCCATTATCTCTCAACCCTTGTATGTAGAAGGTTTAGATGAGGCTTCTAATGTAATGGTAGAAGTAGCCTTAACCTATAACGACGATTTTAAAGAAAACATTTTCTCTTACGTAAACAATATCAATACCATTGAAGGGGGTACGCACGTAACTGGTTTTAGAACAGCACTTACACGTGTGTTCAAAAGTTATGGTGATAAAGAAGGTTTGTTTGAAAGAGCTAAAGTGACTGTTGAAGGAGATGATTTCAGAGAAGGTTTAAGTGCCATTATTTCTGTAAAAGTACCAGAACCTCAATTCGAAGGTCAAACAAAAACTAAATTAGGCAATAGTGAAGTGAGTGGTGTGGTGCAAACTACCGTTTCTCGCGTATTAGAAGCTTATTTAGAAGAGAACCCAAAGGAAGCTAAGTATGTAATCTCAAAAATTATTTTAGCAGCCCAAGCGCGTGTAGCAGCGAAAAAAGCACGTGACATGGTACAACGCAAAACTGTACTTACCGGTGGTGGCCTACCTGGTAAATTAGCCGATTGTTCTGATAGAGATCCTGAAAGATGCGAACTATACTTAGTCGAGGGAGACTCTGCGGGTGGAACAGCGAAGCAAGGTCGTGATCGTGGCTACCAAGCTATTTTACCACTGCGTGGTAAAATCTTGAACGTAGAAAAAGCGATGGAACATAAAATTTATGAGAATGAGGAAATTCGAAATATGTATACAGCGTTAGGTGTAACAGTGGGAACCCCAGAAGATCCTAAAGCTTTAAACATTACTAAGCTTCGTTATCATAAATTAATAATTATGACCGATGCCGATGTGGATGGATCTCACATTGCTACACTTATTCTTACTTTCATTTTCAGATACATGACCGAGCTTGTTCAAAACGGATATGTATATATTGCACAGCCTCCTTTATACTTAGTGAAAAGAGGTAAAGAACAAGAATACGCTTATAGCGAAGAACAAAGAAAGGCATTAGTTATAAAATTAGGCGGCGGAAAAGAAGACGCAGTAACCATTCAACGTTACAAAGGTTTGGGAGAAATGAACGCAGATCAATTATGGGAAACCACCATGGATCCAGCGCGCAGAACCCTGAAACAAGTGACTATTGAGAGTGCTGCAGAGGCCGATCGTATCTTCAGCATGCTGATGGGTGACGATGTAGCTCCTAGAAGGGAATTTATTGAAACACATGCTAAATACGCTAAAATTGACGCATAAACCCAAGATTTAATACGTTTTTTGGCCATTTTATCAAAAAATCAAGCCTTTCCGTAAATGAATCCCAATAAATAACCTACTTTCAATTAGAAATATTCACTTTAAAATTTATACAAAATGGACACTTCAAAAATGATTAAAGCGTATTGCTTAAAAACAAAAGAAAAAAACGTACCAATGCATGACGCTGTCATTACAAAAACTGCAAGAGGCGGTTATATGGCAGGTGGTAATGATGGTAAAGGAAATAAAATGGCAGCCATTTTAAGCGAAACAAACGCGCTTAAAGCTATCGCTGATGGTGTTGCTAAAAAAGGATTCTAGTAAACTTGGTTTACAAAAAATCTGAGTAAATTTTCACTCTAATTTATTGCATTCAAAGCCCTTTCGTTCATTCGAGAGGGCTTTTTTGTAGGCTAAAGAATTGAAATAAATTTAAACCTGCGCAGGGAAAACGCCTATATGTATTTTTTCTAAGGTTGTATAGCAGTGCTGCATTGACTTTACCTCTTTGATAATTAGAATAAAGCTTCTACCCACTTGTTTAAAATGCGCTTTATTCATATTCTTTTGCGCATAGTCTAATAACTGCTTAAAGGTTTCACTTTCAAAATAGGGTGAATCAGGTCTGTTGACAAAAAAGCATCTTAAAGTTTCATCTTTCAAAGTCATTTTTTCAAAACCCAATGAAATGGCAATGCGTCTGCAACGAATGGTCATAAATAAATCATTCACTGCATTAGGCAGCGGACCAAAACGATCTACTAATTCTGTTTGCATGAGTGCTAGCTCCTCATCATTTTCCGATTGATCCATTCTAGTGTACAAGGACAAACGCTCTCCAATATTTTCAACATAGCTATCTGGAATCATAATTTCCAAATCGGTATCAATGGTACAATCCTGTACAAAATCATCTTGTTTACTAATTTCTTCTTCGAATAATTCTTTAAAGTCGGAGCGTTTTAATTCGCGCACAGCTTCCGCTAAAATTTTCTGGTACATTTCAAAGCCAATTTCAGCCATAAATCCACTCTGCTCTCCTCCTAATAAATTACCCGCTCCACGAATATCTAAATCACGCATGGCTATTTGAAACCCGCTACCCAACTCGCTAAACTGCTCTAAGGTTTGTAATCTTTTTCTAGAATCATCGGGCAGTGTGCTCATGGGAGGTGCTAATAAATAACAAAATGCTTTTTTATTGCTACGTCCTACCCTTCCTCTTAGTTGATGTAAATCACTTAATCCAAACTGATGCGCATTATTTATAATAATCGTATTCACATTCGGAATATCTACCCCACTTTCTACAATATTGGTACATACTAATACATCATACCTTCTTTCAATAAAGTCTAATATTTTTTCTTCTAGTTGATGCCCTTCTAATTGCCCATGCGCATAACCAATGCTAATATCAGGACAAAGTTTTTGAATCATCTCACACATTTCTGCTAATCCTTGTACTCTATTATGAATAAAAAATACCTGGCCTCCCCTTTCTGTTTCATAGTAGATAGACTCTCTTATGATGTCTTCATGAAAAACTTGTACTTCTGTATGAATGGGTTGTCTATTGGCAGGCGCAGTATTAATAATACTTAAATCGCGGGCGCCCATTAAACTAAAATGCAAGGTTCTTGGAATAGGAGTAGCTGTTAAAGTCAAACAATCCACATTGGTTCTTAATGTTTTTAATTTTTCTTTATGGCCTACTCCAAATTTCTGTTCTTCATCTATGACCATTAAGCCTAAATCTTTGAAATGCACTTCCTTCCCTAATATACCATGGGTGCCCACTAAAATATCAATCTTACCTTCTTTTAATCTCTCAATGGTTTCTTTTTTTTGCGCTGCGGATTTAAAACGGTTTAGGTAATCAATGGTGACAGGGAAATCTTTTAACCTATCTGCAAAAGTTTTAAAATGCTGAAAGGCCAAAATAGTAGTGGGTACTAAAACGGCTACTTGTTTGCCATCAATGGCTGCCTTGAAAGCCGCTCTCACAGCTACTTCTGTCTTACCGAAGCCCACATCACCACAAACTAGTCGGTCCATAGGCGCAGGCGCTTCCATATCTTTTTTTACATCTGCAATGGCCTTGGCCTGGTCAATGGTTTCTTCATAAATAAAGGAAGCCTCTAATTCATGCACCATGTAATTATCTAAAGAAAATGCAAAACCCACTTGTGCTTTTCTTTGTGCATATAATTTTATTAAATCAAAGGCTATGAGTTTTACTTTCGCCTTGGTCTTGTCTTTTAATTTCACCCAAGCGATCGATCCTAATTTATTCACCTTGGGAGGTGTGCCTTCCTTACCCGTGTATTTAGATATCTTATGTAAAGAATTTATATTCACATAGAGTATATCACTATCCTTATAAATAATTCTGACTGCTTCTTGTACCTGTCCATTCACATCAATTTTTTGAAGTCCACTGTACACGCCTACGCCATGGTCAATATGGGTTACATAATCTCCCGGTTGCAAGTCGCGTAAGGTTCTTAAAGTAATGGCCTTACTTTTGCTATAGGCTTGTTTTACTTTGTACTTATGATAGCGTTGAAAAATTTGGTGATCGGTATAGCAAACTAATTTATGATCATGGTCTATAAAACCTTCATGAATATTTTTTACAATGGGGGTGAACTTAATTTCTGTTTTAAGGTCGGTAAAAATAGCATGTAGCCTTTCTAATTGCTTAGCTTGTTCTGCAAATAAAAATAAATGATAGCCCTTTTTTTCAAGGTCTTGTAAGTTGGCAATTAAATATTGAAACTGTCTATTAAAAGTAGGTTGGGCCTGTGTAGTAAACACCATTTTATCCTGCGTTAACTGGGCTTGAAAACCCCATTCCAATATATTTTTGGAAGCCAGCTGTAAGGTAGTGGCAGCAACGGTTTCGAAGTCTTCCATATGACTCTCTCTTTTATGAGGGTCATTTTCATCTATGCTATTTGCTTTTGCATGATGTTCAATAAAATCGCCCAAGGCTTCGTATTGGTCATTACCCTTTTGCGCAATCACATTCCAATCTTTTAACCATATCAAAGTATCTTTTGCTAAAAATTCTAATAAAGGAATTTTAATTTTATCTTCAAACTGAGTAGTCACATTGGGAATAATATTTACTTGCAATAATTTTCGCTCACTTAACTGAGTCGCCGGGTCAAAGACTCTAATACTATCCACTTCTTCTCCAAACAATTCAACACGATAAGGTTTTTCGTTGCCAAAAGAATAAATATCAAATATGCCCCCACGTAGTGCAAACTGCCCTGGCTCGTATACAAAGTCGGTGCGCTCAAAACCATAGTCTACCAATTGCTGCATAAGACCGTTTAAATCTAAGCTATCATTGGTTTTTATTTGAATGATATTTTGCTGCAAAGTGTTACGCATAATCACTTTTTCAAATAAAGCTTCTGGGTAAGTCACTAAAATTTTCTTATTGCCTCCCATCGAAATTTTTGTCAACGCTTCTGTTCGAAGCATCACATGCGATGGATTTAATAAACTAAAATTATGAGGGGTTTTATAAGAGGACGGAAAATAAAATAAATCCATTGCCTCCGTAACGCTTTCAATAGAATTATAAAAATAAGCAGCTTCTTCTGCATCATTTAAAACCACCAAATGATTTAGCTGATTGGTTTTGACATGCGTAAAAATAGTTTGTAAAACAAAGGCTGCAGAGGATCCTTGTAGGTTCTGTAAAAAGATTTGAAAGGGCTTTTGCTGCTGCTGGGACATAGCTATACTGTCCGCCAGCTTATTTAGGAGGGGGGAATTTTCAAAAGGCCCAAACAGAGATTGCTCATTCATGATCGCCCTGCAAAGATACATGCAGTTTTTATAAATTGGCTAAAGGATTAGCAGAGATTTTACCCATAAAGTTAAACAGGATACTTAGCTAGGATAAAGAAACCTTTTTAAATCAAAAATAAAGTCTAGGCATCCACTTTTTTCTACATCATTTACCACTTATTTATTGCCACCAATCAGAAATTTCTGCAGAATTCATTGTATTTTTATAGCTATTAAAACCTCAGTAATCCTACCCTAAAGTATGAAGCAATTTTTAATATTATTTGGTTTTTTGTTTTCATTAAGCATAGCTAGTTATGCACAAAATGAAACACAAAAAGTAGCTTTATTAAATAGCGCTAAATACTTTGAAATTAAATCAAGGGCTAACTATACTTTGGCCATTCTTAAAGCTAAAGAAAATGGCTGGCCCATACGTTACAAGAGTAAAAACAATGTATCTGTTAATTTAGTGGGGGTGGATGCATTTGGTCAACCAAAATACCTAACCACTTTTGCCGATCCTATTCAAGCCATTACCATTAATACTAATAAAATTTGGCCTGGTGGTGGATTAGGATTTAATTTAACCGGCGCTACTGATATCATGACCAATAAACTAAACGTCTGGGATGAAGGGGTGCCGCGTCCTACACATTTTGAATTTGGTGGAAGATTAGTAGAAAAAGACAATGCCACTAAAACAGTAGATCATAGTACGCATGTGTCAGGTATTATGTTTAGCAAAGGATTGAATCCCCTTGCAAAAGGAATGGCTTATGGTATCAAAGGGGCTTCTTCCTATGATTGGTTTGATGACGAATCAGAAATGGCTACTGCTGCTGCGAATGGCTTATTAGTATCTAACCATTCTTATGGAAACGTTGCAGGATGGGATTACAATGACGATTCTTCAAGATGGGAATACAATGGAAAATGGAATGAAAAAGAAGATTTTAAATTTGGGTTTTATGACGATGGAGCGCAAGCCATGGATTCAATTGCTTATAATGCGCCCAACTATTTAATTGTAAAGTCTGCAGGTAATACACGTTCAAGTACTGGTCCTAAAGTGGGAGATACTTATTGGAGACGTGATGAAAATGGAAAATGGTACGACGCAGGCAATAGACCCGATAGTTTAAGTAGTAATAACGCATACGAGACACTACCTATGGATGTGAATGCGAAAAATATTTTAACGGTAGGCGCCGTTTTAGGCATTGCTTCTGGCTATACAAAAAAAGAAGATGCAATCATGACAGGCTTTAGCAGCTGGGGACCCACTGATGATGGCCGTATTAAACCCGATATTGTATCAAATGGTCAATCGGTTTATTCCACTACCAATACCAACGATTCTAGTTATGGATATTCTAGTGGCACTTCCATGGCCTCTCCTGGCGCCGCGGCTTCTTTATTTTTATTACAAGAACTGAGTCAGCAAATTGTTCCTAATAAATTTATGCGCTCAGCTACCATTAAGGGATTAGCCATTCACACTGCCAACGAAGCTGGTTTATATCCAGGTCCTGATTATAAGTTTGGATGGGGTTTATTAAATATTGGCGAAGCTGCTACTGTATTGAGTAACGCACTTACTAATAAAAATAGTAGTTCAAGCGTAGATTTAGTGTATGAAAATGTTTTAGAAAATCAAGCATCTTATTCAGTTAATGTCATTGCCTCTGGTAGCAAACCCTTAAAAGCAACAATTTCTTGGACCGATATCAAAGGCACTATAGAAACAAAATTAAATGATACTACGCGCCGTTTAGTTAACGACTTAGATATAAAAATTACCAAAGACGCAATTACCTATTTACCATGGAAATTAAATCCAAAACTTCCAGATGACCCTGCCACTAGAGCAATTAATTGGGTAGACAATGTTGAAAAAGTGGAGATTGATTCCACCCTTGTAGGCACTAGTTATACGGTCACCGTAAATCATAAAAATAATTTAGTGAGAGGACAACAAGCTTACTCTTTAATTATAAGTGGTGCAGGCGGAACTGCTTATTGCACATCCACGGCCACTACTGCTGCAGGTACTCGAATGGATAGCGTAACTATTGCTGGTAAGGCTTTTGCTAACACGGGTACTAATCAATACATCGATAATAGCAATATTACTATCAATGCAGAATCTAATGGTGTATTACCTATTAGTATAAAATTAGGTAGTGCCGACGCTTCCGATAATACCCGTTTTCTAAAAGTTTTTATTGATTATAATAACAATGGTGTTTTTGAAGATAGCGAAACAGTTTTATCAAGTGCTGCTTTAAAAAATGGAGCCTATTCTGGCCTGATTAATTTTCCCGAAAACTTAGTAATTGGAAGAATTACCAAACTTAGAATTGTTGTAACAGAAACCGATGCTAGTGGCAATGTAAAAGCTTGCGGTAATTATACAAGCGGTGAAACACAGGATTATACTTTAAAAATTATTAACCCTTCTGTTGATTTACAGGTTTCAGAAATTGTGAATCCAGTGGCAGGTTTAGCTAAGAGAGACAACCAATTCATTACCGCAAAAATTGTGAACCTTGGTTCAACTCCACAAACTAATTTGCCATTAAGTTTAGTAGTTAAAAAAGGAAGTAATACTATCTTATCTATTAATGAAATTTTTACAGGTCGTTTAAATGGTCAGGAAAGTATGAACTATACTTTTCAAAAGCCCATCAGTATTGCTGCCAATGAAACCTACTCATTTACAGCAACTGTTAATTTGGCGACCGATCTACAAAAAGCAAATAATAGCATCAATGCCACTATCGTCAGTGCCGCCGAAAGTACCGCCCCTGCTGCAACTGCCACTAATTGCAATGGTTCATTAAAATTAACAGTTACTAATCCAAGCACAACTGCTAATTATGTTTGGTATGATAGCGCCGATTTAAAAACGCCCATCGCTGTGGGCGCTAACCCAGGTGGAGCCACTAGTACAAAAAATAAATTATATGTTACAGAAGGTTATCAATCGGTAGTTGGCCCATTAACCAATAATACATTAGGTAGTAGTGGCGGTTACAATAGTTTTGCTGGCAATTTTGTAAAAATAAATGCCGCTGGCCCACTTACTATCGAAACTGTAAAATTATATACAGGTTATCCTGGAAAAATAGAATTTATTTTAGCCACTTTTAGTAATTTTTCTTCCGATGGAAATACCTACTCCTACTTTCCTTTGCAATCAACTTCATTAAACGTTCCAGCAAGTAGTCCTACCTCCCTAGCAGCTACTAGTGCTAATGGTACTCCTTTTGTAGATGGAGATACAGGCAGAATTTATGCACTTAATTTAAAAATTGCACAAGCAGGAGATTATATCATTATTGTTAAATGCGATAGTGCCACTGTTTTTAGAAATAGTGGTTTAAAAGACCCAACCTATCCCATTGGGCCTAATAAAATATTTAGTTATACGGGCAATAGTGTTCAAACAGCATCAGGTAATTTTCAAACTTTTTTCTACTTTTTCTATAGCACTCAAATTAAAGCAGGTAATACACTAAGTGCAGCCACAGAACTTGCCGTGAAAACATCCGAAAAACCTAGCTTCATTTTTTCAGATACTACTTTAAAGGCAACTAGCGCCACTTCTTATCAATGGTACTTAAATGATGTAGCTATTGCAGGGGCTACCAATCAAAATTATCGTCCCTCTACTAATGGTATGTATAAAGTGGCTACAAAAATAGGCAACTGTACCACTGATTCAGATAGTAGATTAATTATAGCTACCCCTATTGAGGAAGCCCCTACTAAAGAAATAAGTTTAAGAATCAGTTCAGTTGATTATATTGAGAACATGATTAAAGGCAGTAGCTTTTATGTACAGTTTAGTAATATTCAAACGGAAGGTATTTCTTTGGATATCATAAACTCAATGGGTAGCAATGTTTTTCATAAAGAAAATTTAATCAACCAAAGAAGTCCACAACGTATCAATATCAATAACTTATCATCAGGCGTTTACTTTGTTAAAATTTATGCCAATAAAAAGGTATATGTTCAACGAGTATTCATTACTAATAATTAAAATAAACAATTATGGCACTAGAATGGATGGAATCAGTTCTTACTAAGATTGAGAATGAAACTCCTAATACAAAAAGATTTTATTTTGAAATTCCAAGTATAGAAAAATTCGATTTTATACCTGGTCAGTTTGTAACATTAGACCTACCTATTCACGAACAAAAAAACAAACGCTGGAGAAGCTATTCCATTGCCTCAGAACCGAATGGCACCAATACTTTCGAACTAGTTATTGTATTACTAGAAACTGGTTTAGGAACACCTTATTTATTCAATGAAGCCAAAGTGGGTACAAAAATAACTTTAAGAGGCCCACAAGGTGTATTTGTACTTCCTAAAAATTTCGAAAACGATGTGTATTTTGTTTGCACGGGTACAGGTATCGCGCCATTTAGGTCTATGATAAGGCATATACATGAGCATAAAATTGCACACAATAATATTCACCTCATTTTTGGCTGCCGTAAATTTGAAGATGGTTTATACATTGATGAATTGAAAGAAATAGAAGCAAATGAACCAGGCTTTCATTTTCATCCTTGCTATTCAAGAGAAAACGAAGTGCCCGCTGGCTCCCATAAAGGATATGTACACCTCGTGTACCAAGAATTATTGAAAGAAAATAAAGAAACAGCTCATGTTTGGCTATGTGGTTGGAAAGCCATGATTGATGATGCGCGTAAAAATTTGGCAGACTTAGGGTTGGACAAAAAGCAAGTGCATTTTGAATCTTTCGGTTAGCTTATATGTGCAAGCACTAATTCTTTAATCTTGCTCAAAGCAATACGTTCTTGCAGCATACTATCGCGGTAGCGAATGGTAGCCGTACCATCTTCTTTGGTTTGATGATCGATGGTTATGCAAAAAGGTGTACCAATGGCATCTTGACGACGGTATCTTTTTCCAATGGCATCCTTCTCTTCATAAAAACAATGAAAAGATTTTTTACAATCGTCCATCAACTCTTTAGCTAGTTCCGGCAAGCCATCTTTTTTAGTCAAAGGAAGAATGGCTAATTTATTAGGTGCTAATCGGGCTGGTAAATGAAGTACCACTCTTGAATCGGTAGTACCATCTTCTTTATTAATTGTTTCCTCTTCATAAGAATTGGCTAAGATCAATAAGAACATTCTATCTAAACCAATAGAGGTTTCAATAACATAAGGTACATAGTGCTGATTAATCTCCGTATCAAAATACTGCATCTTCTTTTTACTAAACTCCTGATGACGGGTTAAATCGAAATCGGTTCGAGAATGGATTCCTTCTACTTCTTTAAAACCAAAAGGAAATTCATACTCAATATCTAAGGCCGCATCTGCATAGTGTGCTAATTTAACATGATCGTGAAAGCGGTATTTTTCTGGCGCAATACCTAAACTTAAATGCCAATTCATACGCTCGTTCTTCCAATGTTCATACCACTCTTTTTGCGTACCTGGCTTAATAAAGAATTGCATTTCCATTTGTTCAAACTCACGCATTCTAAATATAAACTGACGCGCCACAATTTCATTTCTAAAAGCTTTACCCGTTTGTGCAATACCAAAAGGAATTTTCATCCTGGCTGTTTTTTGCACATTTAAAAAGTTCACAAAAATACCCTGTGCTGTTTCTGGTCTTAAATAAATAGTACTGGCTTCTTCCGCTACGGCTCCTATTTCTGTAGAGAACATTAAATTAAACTGTCTTATCTCTGTCCAATTACTAGTCCCACTTACAGCACAAGTAATTTTATTTTCTTCAATTAATTTTTGTAAGCCTTCAAAATCTTCTTTAGCTAATAAGGCGTCCATGACTGCTAATAACTTATCGGCAGCTTCCTTATTCCCTTTCGCAATTAATGCATCGGCGTGGCCTTCGATTAAATGATCTACTCTATATCTTTTTTTACTTTCTTTATTATCAATTAAAGGATCGCTAAAACTATCTACGTGCCCACTTGCTTTCCAAGTAGTAGGATGCATAAAAATAGCTGCATCAATACCCACAATGTTTTCATTTAGCTGGGTCATACTATTCCACCAATAGTCTCTGATATTTTTTTTCAATTGCGCACCATAGGGGCCGTAATCATAAACGGCACTTAATCCATCATAAATTTCACTACTCGGAAATACAAAACCGTATTCCTTGGCATGGGAAATGATTGCTTGCAATGTGTTATCTGGTTGTACCTTACTCATAGGTTGCAAATATACTGCGAGATTATATTATGGATGTAATTTTTCGTTGTTTTGATGCCTAGTGGCGTCCCTAAGGCTTTTCTTTTCAATATTTTTCTCCAAAGCTGTTGTCAAATCAACTCCCGTTTGGTTGGCTAAACATATTAATACAAATAAAACATCAGCCATTTCATCTGCAAGTAAGGCTTCCTCTTCTTTATTTTTAAAAGACTGGTCTCCATATTTACGCACCAATATTCTAGACAACTCTCCCACTTCTTCCATCAAAATACCCAAATTAGTGAGTTCACTAAAATACTTTACGCCCACTGTTTTTATCCAATTATCTACTTTTTCTTGTGCTGCTTGTATTGTTATTTCATTTGCCATTTGAATGCTTTATTAATGTTACTATTTATTATTATTTTACTACTTACTATAAATAGTATTAGAGTCTAAATATATTATTCTTTATTTTTTATATATTATTCTTTATTTTTTGAATCTACAATAATGGTTACAGGGCCATTATTAATTAAAGCAACTTTCATATCTGCGCCAAATACGCCTGTTTGAATAGGGGCGCCCATATCTACATTCAATTTATGAATCATAGCTTCATAAAGCGGAATAGAGATATCATGTTTGGCTGCAGCAATATAAGAAGGTCTGTTTCCTTTTTTAGTGCTTGCATGCAAGGTGAACTGACTTACTAATAAAATATTACCCCCTATTTCTTTCACGCTCAAATTCATGACACCCTCAGCGTCATCAAAAATGCGCATTTGTACTATCTTATTGGATAGCCAGTCTACATCCTCCATGGTATCGGCCGTTTCAATACCTAGAAGCACCATTAAGCCCTTTTGAATAGCCCCTGCCACCTGCCCATCAATGGAAACGCTTGCCTCATTTACTCTTTGAATAACCACTTTCATATTATGACCTATTTCTGCATGAAGATAAACAAAACTATTTTCACTAATTTAGCTGTAATTTCAATCCCTTGAGTAGTTTAAAAAAATTAGCCAGTCAAACCGCATGGTACGGACTTAGCTCTATTGCAGCTAGGTTTATTAGTTATTTGCTGGTACCCTACCTTACTTATAAGTTTACCGAGTCGGCCTACGGAGAAATGTCCATTGTGTATTCTTTTATTCCTTTTTTAAATGTGATTGTTGCCCATGGGATGGAAACCGCCTATTTTAGATTTGGGAGTAAAGAAAATGAAGAAAAAATATACCATACCAGTAGCATCTCTATGATGATGGTAACAGCACTTGTTTTAATGATACTCATTAAATTTAGTGCTCCTATTTCTGAACTTTTACAAATTACAGTACATCCAGAATATATTACACTAATGGCATGGGTGGTGGGCTTGGATGCACTTGCCACAATTCCTTTTTCAAGATTAAGAATGCAAAGCAAACCTAAAAAATTTGCATTTATAAAAATTGGAGGCATTGTTTTAAATATACTCGCTACCTATTATTTCATAAGTATACTTCCTGAATATATTGCTACGCATCCTGGCAGTATGATTAGTTCTTGGTATAAACCGGACTGGGCAGTAGGTTATGTTTTACTAGCAGGCATTGTTCAAAATGTTTTTGTTTTATTATTATTGAATAAAGAAATAGGCGCCTTACGTTTTTCATTTGATTTTAATTTATGGAAACAAATGATGCTCTATGCACTTCCTTTAATAATTGTGGGTTTTGGAGGAATGATCAATGAAACATTTGATCGTATCATGTTAGGTTGGTGGGCACCAGGTGGTTCAGTTGATGCGAATAAAGCCATTGTAGGTATTTATAGTGCTTGTTATAAATTATCTATTTTAATTACTATTTCTGTACAAGCTTTTCGAATGGGCGCCGAACCTTTTTTCTTTAAACAATCCAGCGAAGAAAATGCTCCAAAAACCTATGCAAGGGTGATGAAATTTTTTGTTATTACATTATGTATCATGTTTTTAATGGTGGTTTTGTATTTAGATATTTGGAAAGAATTTATTCGTAATCCCGCCATGTACGTGGGCCTTAGCGTAGTACCTATTTTATTAATTGCCAATATATTTTTAGGCATTTATTATAATTTAAGTATTTGGTATAAGCTTAGTAATAAAACCATGGCAGGGGCTTGGATTACCTTACTAGGCGCGGTAATTACCATCACCATTAACTTTATCGCCATTCCTTATTTTAGCTATATGGCCAGTGCATGGGCTACCTTGGCTTGCTATGGCACCATGATGTATGTGAGTTATAAGTGGGGACAAAAAGTATATCCTATTCCTTATGCCACAAAAAAACTAATTGCCTATTTTGTCATTACCTTATTACTATATGGTATTTATTTATTAGTAGAATGGATTACAAAAAATAATACCATTCGACTTAGTATCGCAAGTGTTGAACTCATTGCCTTTATAGCATTTGTAGCCAGCATAGAAAAGAAAGAATTAAAAAACTTATTGCAAAAAAAGACAGAAGCAATAGCATAAACAACCAACTCACTCACTAAATAAAAAAATTGCTTTTATGGCCGAAGATTTAACCATTACCAAAGGAGATAAAAAAACACAGTACGAATCATTGCTGCCGCAAATACAAGGATTATTGAGCGGTGAAACAAATTTGGTTGCCAACCTTGGTAATATTGCTGCTGCTTTAAAAGAACAATTTAATTGGTTATGGGTGGGCTTTTATTGGATCATTGAGGATGAATTAGTGCTTGGCCCTTTTCAAGGACCTGTTGCCTGCACAAGAATAAAAAAAGGCAGAGGGGTTTGCGGAACAAGTTGGGAAAAAGAAGCCACTATTATAGTAGACGATGTTGAAAAATTTCCTGGTCATATTGCCTGTAGTAGTAGTTCCAAATCGGAGATAGTGCTTCCAGTTTTTAAAGAAGGTAAAATACAAGGTGTTTTAGATGTAGACAGCAGTGAATTAGCACAGTTTGACGAGGTAGATCAACTCTATTTGGAGAAGATTCTGGCCATGATTCCATAGGCTTTCCAAAAATTGGAGATTCATAATAAAAAATAAA
>JAJTDP010000011.1:41022-69925 GCA_021300455.1 Sediminibacterium sp.
AAGCGGATGTGGCGAAATTGGCAGACGCACTAGACTTAGGATCTAGCGCCGCGAGGCATGTGGGTTCGACCCCCTCCATCCGCACCAAAAGGAAAAAAGCCCCTCGATTCATCGGGGGGCTTTTTTTTATATAAATGGCTGTTTTTTAGGTGCAAAAACTTACCTTTGCCCCCCTTAAACCTTAGAATTTAATAGAAAAATAATACAAATGGCAAGTATAAAAAGAGAGAAAATTGGCCTTCTAAATGACAAACTTACGGTAACCCTTACCAAAGAGGACTACTACCCTAGTTTTGAAACAAGCTTAAAAAAGCATGCTAAAACAGCCAATATCCCTGGCTTTAGAAAGGGCATGGTGCCAGCAGGCTTAATTAAAAAAATGTATGGACAGTCTGTTTTTTCTGACGAAGTACTTAAAAAAGTAGAAGCAGAATTGAATCATTATATCAACAATGAAAAATTAGAAATTTTTGCGCAACCACTTCCTATGGATACACAAATGCTTCCTTTGGATGTGAACGCTCCTTCGAATTATGATTTTGCTTTTGAAGTAGGATTAAAACCTGCTTTCTCATTAAATGTAAAAGGCATTAAAGTAAAACGTTACAAAGTAAAAGTAACTGATGAGATGATTCAAAACGAAGTGGAAAGAATTCAAACGCGTAATGGTAAAATGACCGACCCTGAAATGGTGGAGTCTGATGAAAACGTAATAAACATAACTTTTACTGAAACCGATAAAGACGGAACTGAAATTGAAGGAGGTCTTACAAAAGATAACTCTTTACTAGTAAAATATTTTGCAGCGAAAGCAAGAAAGCAATTCATGGGTAAGAAAAAGGATGATACCGTGGTGATTCAATTGAGCAAAGCCTTTGAAGACAAGGAATTAGAGATTATTGTAGGTGATTTAGGTATTTCAAAAACGGATGCCGATAAATATTTTAAAATACTAATCACTAAAGTGGGCTTAGTAGAAAAAGCGGCCTTAGATGAAACATTATTCTTAGCCACTTATCCTAATGATGCTATCAAAACAGAAGAAGAATTTAGAGCGGCTATCAAAAAAGATATTGAAGGTTATTATGAGCAGCAAGCGAAAAATCAAATTCATGATCAAATTTATCATGGCTTAATTGATCAAACTAAAATGGAATTTCATAAAATTGAAGTGGTAGCTGAAGACTTAAAAAACTTCGCGAAGCAACAATTGATGAGTTATATGGGACCTCAAATGGGCGCCTTAGGTGACAACGATAAATGGTTAGAAGACTATGCAGTGAGAATGATGCAGGACAGAAAATTTGTAGAAGATAGTTATCAAAGAATAAGTACAGATAAATTATTTACTGCCATCGAGTCTGAAGTAGAAGCCAAGGATGAAGCCATTGAAGCGGAGAAATTCGCCGATATGTTGAATAATCATAAGCACTAGTCTAGGAATAATTATCTATCTTATTGATTGTCAATATAATTTGGCTAAATTGGAGGCATCTATAGCTAAAGTTTGGCACCCTTTTTGTACTTCCTTTGATTACAAGGATTTACCTTTACTTACAGAAAAAAGCAATTATGAATTTAGGACAAGAATTTGAGCAGTATGCCATCAAGCATAAAGGTATCAGTAGCAATACTTTACACCAGTACAAAAAAAGTGTAACCAATCTAACTCCTTATATTATTGAGGAGCGCCCTATGAATGTAGCCAGCATGGATGTATTTAGTAGATTAATGATGGACCGTATTATATTTTTAGGCGAAGGCATCAACGACTATGTAGCCAATATTGTAACCGCTCAATTACTTTTTTTAGAAAGTACCGATCGTACCAAGGATATTCAAATGTATATCAATAGCCCAGGCGGAAGCGTTTATGCAGGCCTAGGTATTTATGATACCATGCAATTCATTAGCCCCGATGTAGCAACTATTTGCACAGGTATGGCAGCTAGTATGGGTGCAATTTTATTATGCGCAGGGGTTGAAGGTAAAAGAACAGCTTTAAAACATAGTAGAATTATGTTACACCAACCTAGCGGTGCTATTGGTGGACAGGCTTCTGATATTGAAATCACAGCTAGAGAAATCAAGAAATTAAAAAATGAATTGTATGAAGTGATTGCACATCACACTCATAAGGAAATAGATACAGTAGCCAAGGATTGCGATCGTGATTTTTGGATGACTGCTGCAGAAGGAAAAGAATATGGTTTGGTAGATGAAGTCTTATTAACCAACCCAAGAAAATTAAAAAAATAAAATTACTGTTCAAATACATTTTATGATAGTCAACAAGAGATACTTAATGGAGGAAGAAGAAGAGCCTAAAGAAGATAAAAAAGAAGAGGCGGCACCTAGTTTTTTAAATAAGAAAATGGAGCATCTTTTTTTTGAGAAAAGAGCTATTTACTTATGGGGTCCTGTGGACGATAAATCTGCAAAGGATATCGTTAATAAACTTATTTTACTAGAAGCTGACAAACCCGGTACCGAAATTAAATTTTATATTAATAGCCCAGGGGGTGTGGTAACTAGTGGTATGGTTATGTATGATACCATTAAATTAATCAAAAGCCCTGTGCATACAATTTGTATGGGTCTTGCTGCTAGTATGGGTTCTATATTATTAAGTGCAGGTGAGAAAGGAAAGCGCACTATATTCCCTCATGGCGAAGTCATGATACACCAACCAAGTATTGGAGGTTATTTCCAAGCCAATAGTACCGACATTGAAATTCACGCAGAACAAATTCGTAAAACAAAGGAATTAGGCGCCAAAATATTGGCAGAGAATTGTGGTAAAACTGTAGCTCAAATTATGAGCGATTTTGATAGAGATTATTGGATGGATGCAAAAGAGGCAATTGCCTACGGTATTGTAGATAAAATCGCCAAACAACTCTAAAACATGAAAATGGCAAAATCTCCCGCTATACATTGTTCATTTTGTGGCCGCAACCGCGACGAAGTAAAAATTCTGATCGCTGGTCAAGACGGACATATCTGTGAAAACTGCATAGAGCATGCGCATGAAATTATTGTCAAAGAGTTTCACCAGAAAAAAGCAGAAGGCAAGGCAGGTACCCTAAAAGTACAGAAGCCAATGGCCATCAAAGCCTTTATGGACCAATACATTATTGGACAAGATGAAGCAAAGAAAATATTATGCGTAGCTGTATACAATCACTTTAAGCGTATCAATTTACCTACTACGAATAAAAATGAAGTAGAAATTGAAAAAAGTAATGTGATAATGATTGGCGAAACAGGCACAGGTAAAACCTTATTAGCTAAAACCATTGCTAAATTATTAAATGTGCCTTTTGCCATTGTGGATGCCACTGTATTTACAGAAGCAGGCTACGTAGGAGAAGATGTAGAGAGCATGTTAACACGCTTATTACAAAACTGTGATTATGATGTAGAAGCTGCAGAAAGAGGTATTGTATATATAGATGAAATAGATAAAATTGCCCGCAAAGGAGACAACGCCTCTATTACAAGAGATGTAAGTGGAGAAGGGGTTCAACAAGGTTTATTAAAAATGTTAGAGGGTACCGATGTATTAGTGCCTCCTCAAGGAGGTCGTAAACACCCTGAACAAAAAATGATCAAGGTGGACACGAAGAATATATTATTTATTTGCGGAGGTGCTTTTGATGGCATTGATAAAATTATTGCCAGAAGAATTAATACCAACGCAATTGGATTTAGCGTCAATAAAGAAGAACAAGAATTACAAAGAAAGAATTTACTTCGTTTTGTGAATGCACAGGATATCAAATCTTTTGGATTAATTCCAGAGCTACTAGGAAGGCTTCCTATCATTACACATTTAGAGCCTTTAGATGCTGTCACTTTAAGAAGCATCTTAACAGAACCAAAAAACGCCCTTATCAAACAATACACTCAACTTTTCGCCATTGAGAAAATAAAATTAACCATTGACAATGAAGTGTATGATTTTATTGTGGAGAAGGCCATGGAATATAAATTAGGCGCAAGAGGTTTAAGAAGTATATGTGAAAGCTTATTTACCCAAGCCATGTTTGAAATGCCAGGAACGACTGCCACTGAATTTAATGTAACGATAGACTATGCAAAAAAGATGTTTAATAAAAGTAAGTTAAGCGCTTTAAAAGTGGCCTAAGTCGAGATTTTAAATTGTATACATAACACCCTTAAATATAATTATCATGCAAGAACTAATTGATCGCCTAGTAAAAGAAGCGAATG
This sequence comes from Sediminibacterium sp., assembly GCA_021300455.1. Classification (GTDB taxonomy): domain Bacteria; phylum Bacteroidota; class Bacteroidia; order Chitinophagales; family Chitinophagaceae; genus Sediminibacterium. The sequence continues at coordinate 45,259 of JAJTDP010000011.1, forward strand.
TAACACCAGAACAAGCAAAGCAATCTATTGAAACTATTGCCGCTTTTGTAAAAGAAAAATTTCCTATGTTAGGAGGCGCAGTGAATCAAATTTTCAAAGCTGCAAAGTAACTATTCAAAAAGTTTTGAAATTTTTTAAAAAAAATCTCGTCCTGAAATATCGGGACGAGATTTTTTTAAGCAAGCAATCGTTAATCGGCCATAAATTGCTACACCAATAATATTAATTTTTCCCGAATCCCCCTTCTTTTTTTATCCATATTAGTAGTAGTTCTATTTAAAATTTGCAAGTAATTGACTATCATTCACTTATTTGAATAGTAGCTTGTAGCATTTCTGCCTGTTTTTCGGTTAAATCAAATAAAATAACCAGTTCTTTCCACCCAATATGTCCCCCCTTTTCTTTTCTAATGCGTAAAATTTGGACAATTTCTCGGTCTTGAAATAAACCAAGCGCCTTCCAGTTTTCAAAGGACATAGTGCTTGCATTAGGCTTATGCTTATTCATTTTTCCTAATTGTAAATGTGGTTTTAATAAATAATAATCGGCTTCAGTGAAACCATAAACTTTTTTCATTTGATTTAAATTCGTAAAGCCTCCTATATAATTTTTATACCTGAAAATATTTTGAATAATGGCCGGGCTTAATTTTGTTTTAGCCGCCCACTGCTTTTCATCGGCAAGATTAATATCAATAGTCCATTCATCTATATTTTTATTGCCACCCTCTTTAATTGGCCCTTTTCTATTGCCCAATTTTTGATAGTCATAGTTTGGCATTTTACGATAGGTAGTATTTATTTTTTTGATAGCTACATAAGGAATTAATTTTTCTACTAATTCTTTTTTAAGCCCATAGAGTTTGGCTATATCTTCTTTACGGTAAAACCTGCCTCCTTTATTTCTGTAACGCATTAAGGTCATTACTTGTCTAACAGGTATGCCTAATCGAATAGCTGTCATGCTATCTATGGTATTGGGATCAAAATAAAACAAAGGCCCAATTTGCTGGGTCGTAATATTTATCGCTATCTCTTTTCTAGGAAATAGAATGCCCATAAGCATTGTGCTAAGTAAAATGATGCCCAATACCATAATACCCCTTTGCTCTTTTTTGGAGAATATAAAATAGGACTTCCAACCACTTTGCATAATTAAGTTTTGCACTAGTTAGCCAATATTAAAATGCAAATGCAGCGTATAAATACTTGACAGTAATCAGAAAAATATGTTAATAGAAAAATAAATTAATAGAATAAATAAAAGGGACTTACTTAAAATGTTGTGGCTTTAAACAGAGAATTGAAGACCATCATAGGCTAGATGAATACCCTTTGGCAGATTGGCTTCCACTTCATCATGCAGGCCTATTTGATGACTAAAATGTGTAAAATACACTGTAGGAATATCTAAGCTAGCCACTACTGCTAAGGCTTGCTCTAAATTATAATGCGTGGGATGTGTTTCTCTTCTTAAGGCATTTAAAATTAAAACTTTCGATCCCCTAATTTTTTCCATTTCCGTCTCTGGTATAAAATTAGCATCAGTGATATAGGTAAAATCGCCCATTCTAAAACCCAGCACGGGCATTTCTCTATGCATTACCTGAATGGGTGTAAATGGAATATCTCCAATGGTGAAAGCGACTTTGTCAATAGTATGTAAAATCATTTCTGGAAGGCCCGCATCTTTATCTTTTTCAAAAGCATAATAGAAGTCTCTTTTAATAGCTACTTGTGTTAATGTATTGGCATAAATAGCCATGGACTTTTGCGAAAAATAATTAAAGGGTCTGATATCATCTAATCCAGCATAATGGTCACGGTGTGGATGCGTAAAAACAACTGCATCAATATGGGTAGTGTTGGTTCTAAGCATTTGATACCTGAAATCGGGGGTCGTATCAATTACTACAGTAGTAGTCGGTGAACTTATCTTAATACTTGTTCTTAGTCTTTTATTTTGGGGGTTATTAGAAGTACATACTTTGCAATCACATCCTATTAAAGGGACGCCTGTACTTGTTCCTGATCCTAAAATAGTAATATCTAGCAAACTAAATAATTTATGCCGCCGTTAATTTAAGCCGTTGTTACTGCCATCTTAGCTTCTGTTAATGAAAGCTTTTGGACTTCCGTATAAAGCTTTTGAGATTCATGTGTTAATCTATCAAATTGAATATCTAAAACAGGTATTAACTCTAATAATGTATTAATTCTTGCCTCTATATTCAAGAACTTATTTAAGACCACAATTTTTTTAGCTTCTAACAAACACCAGCCACTTTGAAAATTACCACGCTCATAACGCACCACAAATTCAGATTCGCCTAATATGTCCTCTAATTTGTCTAAAGTTGTTTGGGTCAATTTCATAGTAAGTGTTGATTTATAGGATAATACGTTGCCTTACAAAGGTAGTTTTTTGTATAATTACAGTTTTAAATAAGCGCTAGGAGTTATTCACATTTCGTACCTTTGTGAACACAATTTAACTATGGCTTTTACACACAGAAAAATTATAAATGACCCCGTTCATGGTTTTATTACCATCAACGACCCCCTTATATTTGAACTCATCGCGCATCCTTATTATCAAAGATTAAGAAGGATACAACAAATGGCATTGGCACAGTTAGTTTACCCAGGTGCGGTACATACAAGACTTCATCATTCTTTAGGCGCCTACCATTTAATGTGTATTGCCATTGCAGAATTAAAAGATAAAGGCATTGAAATTACCCCTGAAGAAGCGCAAGCAGCAAAAGCAGTTATTTTATTACACGATATTGGACACGGCCCTTTTTCTCATGCACTTGAAAATGTTTTATTAAAAGGTGTAAGCCATGAGGACCTCTCTTTATTAATCATGCAAAAATTAAATGAAGGTCCAAGTGAAAATTTAAAAGGCAAATTAGATTTAGCGATTCAAATATTTACCAACCAATACCCTAAAAAGTTTTTACACCAATTAATTAGCGGGCAATTAGATGTAGACCGCTTAGACTATCTTTCTCGCGATAGTTTTTTCACAGGCGTGAGCGAAGGTGTGGTGGGTTATGAGCGAATTTTAAAAATGATCACGGTACATGACAATGAATTAGTAGTGGAAGAAAAAGGTATTAATAGTGTAGAAAAATTTCTTCTTTCAAGACGACTTATGTACTGGCAGGTATACCAACACAAAACCGTTATTGCTTCGGAAAACATGTTGGTTAAAATTGTAGAACGCGCCCAATACACATACCAGCAAAAAGACCAGTCCGTAAAAATTTCTGAGGTTTTGGATTATTTCTTAGGAGAATTCAGCGGAAAATTAAACGATATTAATTTAGATTTTTACTGTCAATTAGATGATACCGATCTATTATTTGCCATCAAAAAGTGGCAACACCATAGCGACCCAGTGCTATCTTTACTATGCCAAAGGCTAATGACTAGAAAAGGTTATAAATGCCAAATGCAATCCAACCCTATTTCAAAGCAAGATTGGGACAGCGCCTATGCGCAAACCAAGGCTGCCTTTCCTATGAACGATACCGACTTATCTTATTTATGTTTTAAAGGAACTGCCTCTAATACTTTATACAAAGAAGACGTAGAAACCATTAAAATTTTACTTAAATCAGGTGAGGTAAGTAGTATTTCCAAAATACAAGACACAATCATTAATGAAAGTCTTTCAGCACCCGTTAAAAAATTTTACATTTGCTTGTTAAAGGCATAACCCCCCTCATTAAATTATACCCCTATGATTTCATTTACCGCCCAACAGATTGCTTTACTTATTCAAGGAAAAATTGAAGGAGAAGCGACTGCTGTGGTAAATCAATTTGGTAAAATTGAATCGGCCGTGCCGGGGGAAATTTCTTTTTTAGCCAACCCAAAATACGAGGACTTTTTATATACAACAAAGGCTTCTATTATTATTGTAAATGAATCACTGGTTCTAAAAAATAAAATAGGGGCTACTTTAATAAGAGTGCCCGATGCCTATGCTGCTTTTGCTACTTTATTAACGAAGTACCAAGAAATGAAAAATGAAAATTTAGTGGGTATTCAATCTCCTTCTTTTATTGCAAGCACTGCAAAACTTGGAGAACAAAATTTTATTGCGGCCTTCGCCTACATTGGTGAAAATGTAAAAACTGGAAACAAAGTAAAAATATTTCCAAATGCAGTCATTGGTGAAAATGTAACTATAGGAAACAATGTAACCATTCATGCAGGTGTGATTATTTATTCGGATTGCATATTAGGAAACAATGTTACCATTCATTCGGGGTCCATTATTGGAAGTGATGGTTTTGGATTTGCACCCAATGCAGATGGATCCTATCAAAAAATTCCACAGCTTGGAAATGTAATCATTGAAGACGATGTTGAAATTGGATCTAACACCACTATTGATAGAGCAACCATTGGTTCCACCCTTATCAAAAAGGGCGTGAAAATTGATAACCTAATACAAATTGCACATAACGTTGAAATAGGAGAAAACACAGTTATTGCTGCTCAAGTGGGCATTAGCGGTAGCACCAAGATAGGAAAAGGCGTAATGATGGGTGGCCAGTCGGGTACTATTGGACATATAGTCATTGCTGATGGCATAAAAATAGCTGCTAGAACAGGCATCACCAAGGAATTCAAAGAAGGGGGTATTACCCTATCTGGTTATCCTGCTAGGGAGCAATCAGCCTTTCTAAGAGCACAAGTAGCCCAGAAAAACCTACCTGCACTTGAAAAAAGAGTTAAAGAATTGGAAATAATGGTCCAACAACTGTCTCAAAAAGGTTAAATCAGCTAATTTTGCTGCATATCACTGCTTTAAGAAGGTGATATACAAAGGTGATATACATTAAACAATAAAAGCATGGATCAAAATTTTAATCCCGACAAGCAACATACTATTGAAAAAAGCATTAGTATTAGTGGAACTGGATTACATACTGGGGTTTTAGTAAATATGACATTGAATCCTGCCAACCCAGGTTTTGGATATCAATTTCAAAGAACAGATTTACCCAACCAACCAATTATTAAAGCCGACTGCGATTTAGTCACCGATACAAGTAGAGGAACCACTTTACAAGTAGGTGATGCTAAAATAAGTACGGTAGAACATATACTAGCTGCCTTAGTAGGTTTAGGAGTAGACAATTGTTTAATACAAGTCAACGGACCTGAAATTCCTATTATCGATGGTAGCTCGGCTCCTTTTATTGAAATCATAGAAAAAGCAATTGTAGTAGAACAAGATGCTGCAAAAGCTTGGTATAGTATTGATGAAAATATTTTTCACTACGACGATGCCAAACGTGTAGAAATGGTAGCACTTCCTTCCTTAGATTATCAAATCACTACTTTAATAGATTTCAATAGCCCCGTTTTAGGCACACAACATGCGGCCTTAAAAACGATTAAAGAATTTAAATCTGAAATTGCCCCTTGTAGAACATTTTGTTTTTTACATGAACTTGAAGCTTTATTAAAAAATGATTTAATTAAAGGTGGTGATATTAACAACGCCATTGTGGTGGTGGACAAGCCTGTGACTGAACAAGAGATGAACCGCCTTGCCAAAGTCTTTAAAAGAGAAAAGATTGAAGTAAAAAGCGAGGGCTATTTAAATAATTTAGAATTAAGATTCCCTAACGAACCTGCAAGACATAAGTTATTAGATGTCATTGGCGATTTAGCTTTAATTGGTTATCCTATTAAAGCGCGCATTATTGCCAATAGACCAGGCCATAGTAGTAATGTTGAGTTTGCAAAAAAAATTAAGCAGTACATCAAAAAAAATAAGCACGTTAAAGATGTACCTGTTTACGATCCAACGGCAACACCTGTATTTGCTTTAGAGCAAATTGAAAAAACTTTACCACATCGTCATCCGTTTTTATTTGTAGATAAAATCATTGAATTAACAGATACCGTTATTGTGGGTGTAAAAAATGTAACTTTCAATGAATGGTTTTTCCCTGGACATTTTCCAGGCAACCCTGTTATGCCAGGTGTTTTACAAATTGAAGCGCTGGCACAAACAGGCGGTATACTTTGTATTAACGCAATGCCAAAAGGTGAATACGATACTTATTTTTTAAAGATTGATAATTGCAAGTTTAAACAAATGGTAAGACCAGGTGATACCATGTTACTTAAAATGGAATTAACCAGCCCGATTAGAAGAGGTATTTGTGAAATGCGTGGTACCGTATATGTGGGTGGAAAAGTAGTCACTGAAGCAGACTTGGTGGCACAAGTTGTAAAAAAAATAAATAAATAATTGAACCCTTAGCATAAATATGACACATCCCTTTACCTATATTGATCCGAATGCGAAAATTGCCTCCAATGTTAAAATTGATCCCTTTACCGTTATACACGGCGAAGTAACTATTGGAGAAGGTACTTGGATTGGAAGTTCTGTGACCATTATGAATGGCACTAAAATTGGAAAAAATTGTCGAATTTTTCCTGGGGCTGTTATTGGCGCCGATCCGCAAGACTTGAAATTTAACGGAGAAAAAACAACAGTTGAAATTGGAGACAATACTACCATACGAGAATTTGTTACTATTAACAGAGGTACTTCCGACAGATGGATTACTAAAGTGGGTAATAACTGTTTAATTATGGCCTATAGTCATATTGCACACGATTGTATTATTGGCAACCATTGTATTTTAAGTAATAGCGTACAAATTGCAGGCCATGTTACCTTAGGTGACTATGCTTGGATTGCAGGCGTAAGTGCTGTGCATCAGTTTGTAAACATTGGACAACACGCCTACATTGCTGGAGGAAGTTTGGTAAGTAAAGATGTACCTCCTTATATTAAAGCAGTTCGAAATCCTTTAAGCTATGGTGGAGTAAATAGTGTGGGATTGAAAAGAAGAGGTTTTGATTTAGAAAAAATTAACCATATCCTAGATATCTACCGTTATATATTTAATAAAGGAATGAATACCACGCAAGCACTTGAATTTATTGAAGAAGAAATTCTAGCCACTGATGAGCGTGATGAAATTGTAACCTTTATTCGTGATAGTGGTAGAGGCGTGATTAAAAGATTTGGCAAAGGAGTGGTGGAAGAAGATTAATCATTTATGCAAATAAGCCTAGCAGAAGCCTGCAAACGATTTAATAAAGAATGGATTTTTAAAAATCTTAATTTTCAATTTGAAGCAGGTAAGCATTATGCACTGGTGGGCAACAATGGTTCTGGGAAAAGTACTTTACTTCAAATTATTGCGGGCTATAGCGGTCTTACAAAGGGCAGTATTGAGTGGGCCCCCTTTGACGCCAATACTATTTACGAGCAAATTAGTTTTGCAGCCCCTTATTTAGAATTAGTAGAAGAGTTTACTGCCACAGAACAATTTGAATTTCAAGCTCAATTTAAACCCATTCAAAAAGACTTGAGTACCGAAAAAATACTGGAGCTCATTGGTTTAAAAAATGCAGCGCATAAACAAATTCGTTATTACAGTAGTGGTATGAAGCAAAGATTAAAATTAGCACTCGCTATTTTTTCCGACTGCCCTATTTTATTATTAGACGAGCCTTGTAGTAATTTAGATAAAGAAGGCTACGTCTTATATGATACTTTAATTAAAGAGTATGCTATGCATAAATTAATTATTGTAGGTAGCAATGATCCAGCAGAATATCATTTCTGTAAAGCGCAGGTAAATTTAATGGACTATAAGCTAGACTAGCTTCTGCTTGCGATAATCAAATTCAAATCGGTAAATTTCAAATCAAATTTTGTACTAATATACAAATCGGTTAAAGCCCCTTTGTATAAATAAATACCTTCTCTTAAATGGGCTTGTTGCCATATAATTTCAGCAAGTCCTCCTTGGTCACCTACTTGAACTAATAAAGGCATAAGCACATTACTAATAGCTTGACTAGCCGTACGCGCAAACCCACTAGGAATATTTGGCACACCATAATGAAGTACATTATGTTTAATAATAATGGGGTTTTCGTGATTGGTTAATTCACTGGTTTCAAAACAACCTCCTCTATCAATGGCTACATCAATAATAATACTACCAGGGCGCATCGCTGCCACCATTTCTTCCGTCACTACAATGGGGGCTCTTCCAAAATCATTTCTTAAAGCGCCTACTGCTACTTCACAAGTTTTAAGTTGCTTGGCTAAAATTTTAGGCTCTAGCACACTGGTCCATACTCTTTGTCCTAAATTATTTTGAAGTCTTTGTAATCTTGAAACATTATTATCAAACACTTTCACACTGGCCCCTAAGGCTAAAGCGTTGCGTGTAGCAAATTCTCCAATGATATCGGCGCCAACAATAACCACTTTAGTAGGTGGCACACCACTCACTCCGCCTAATAATACACCCTTACCCTGATTAAAATTACTCAGGTACTGCCCTGCAATTAACATCACCGCACTTCCTGTAATTTCTCCCATACTTCTTAAGATAGGATAGTTCTGATTTTCATCTTTAATATTTTCAATTGCTAGTGCAGTAATTTTTTTAGCCATCAACTGCTCCATTAATTCTTTTTTCACTGCCGTTAAATGCAATGGAGAAATAATAGTTTGATGCATTTGTAAAAAAGGTAAATCTGCTTCAACGGGTGGTGCCGTTTTTACAAGTATGGGGCATTTATACACTGCTTCTTTATCAAATACAATTTGCGCACCCGCTTCTGCATAATCATTGTCTGAATACCTGCTTCCTTCTGCTGCATTCGATTGCATTAATACTTCGTGGCCATTGGCAACAAGTACACTTACCGCTTCTGGAATGAGTCCAATTCTATTTTCTTGAAAAGCTGTTTCTTTGGGAATACCAATTAACAAGGGCTTACTTTTTTGAGGAATATCTAATACCTCTTCCTGTGTTTCATAGGAAAAAGCACTATGTATTTGTGGTTTGATACTACTCATTGTAAAAAATATTTTTATGAAGGTATAAAAATCCTTCTATGTTCAGGATCTAAAATTTCTATTTGAAAGACTTGGGTATCTTCGGGAAGTAGTCCTTTGGCGTTTTCAGGCCACTCTATAAAACAGTGATCAGCTTCTTCTAAAGCAGCTTCTACCCCCGCTCTAAGGGCTTCCTTTTCGTCATGCAAACGGTACCAGTCCATATGAAAGACTAATTTTCCAGCCGCATCATACTCATTCATAATGGCAAAAGTAGGGCTGGCGACATGGTCTTTAATGCCCATTTCTTTACAAATAGCAGCTATAAGAGTGGTCTTGCCTGCACCCATGGGCGCTTGGAAAGCCCAGATAGACTTTTGACCATAGGCCTTCAATAGGGCCCCTGCCACCTGACTTAGTTCAGATAAAGAATAGCTCATTTCCATAGTCCAAAGATAAGTAAGAATAGAATCTCTGCTAGCGTATTAATGCTTTAAAATAAGCTAAAATGTCTTCGTACCTTTAGGGTGAAAATAAAGGATATGGAATCAGTAAAGTTGAAGGTAGACGGCATGAGTTGCACCAATTGCGCTTTATCTATACATAAATATTTAGAAACTAGTGGCATCGAAGCCCCTAAGGTAAGTTTTATGGATGGCGAAGTACAGTTTGATATGCCTCAAGAAATAAATAAAGAAACATTAATTAAGGGCATACAAAAACTAGGTTATAAAGTAAGAGGACAGGAAGAGAAGCAGGTAAAAAAATGGTTGGACAATGATAAAGACCGCGCTTTATTTTCTTTTGTATTTACAGTTCCTTTAGTTCTTCATATGATACCCGGTGTGCATATTCATTTTCTAATGAACCCCTATGTTCAACTTGCTTTAACTTTACCCGTTTTTATATTAGGTATATCTTATTTTGGAAAAAGCGCCTGGTATAGTATTACACAGGGCATTCCCAATATGAATGTACTTGTAAGCATTGGCGCGCTTGCTTCTTTTGGTTATAGTTTATATGGAACCATCATTGGACAAGGGGCTTCCTTTGCTTATTATGAAACTACTGCCACCATTATTACATTAGTACTTTTTGGTAATTATTTAGAAGAAGCTTCCGTACAATCTACCCAACGCGCTTTAAAAGATTTAGTAAAGGCGCAAAAAGTAATGGCCAATATGATTGTCTTTGATGAAAATCATAAAGAAATTATTTTTAATGTAGAGAGTACTAGTTTAAAAGTAGGCGATATTATTTTAGTGAATGCAGGTGAAACCATTCCCATGGATAGTAAAATTTTATGGGGAGAAGCCAGCGTAAATGAAAGTATTGTAACTGGAGAAAGTGTGCCTGTATTTAGAAAAATGCATGATATATTATTAGGCGGCAGCACTATTGAAAATGGAACTATTAAAGCCTACGTCACTGCCGTGGGAGACGACACAGTACTTGCCAATATTTTAAAAATGGTAAAGGCTGCCCAAGGAGAAAAGCCACCCGTGCAAATTTTAGCCGATAAAATTAGTGCTATTTTTGTACCCTTGGTTTTAGGCATTGCCCTTCTTACACTTGTAGGTAACTTAATTCTTACCGATATTGGTTTTGGGGATAGTATGCTAAGAGCCATTGCTGTTCTAGTTATATCCTGCCCTTGTGCCATGGGCTTAGCCACACCTGCAGCCATTGCAGTGGGACTTGGCAGGGGTGCACGCAATGGAGTCTTATTTAAAAATGCAAAAAGTTTAGAAACTTTTAAGGATATTAAACAAGTGGTATTTGACAAAACGGGCACTTTAACTTCTGGTCATTTTACCATTACGAATTTTAAAATGGAAGAAGGCATCACAGAAAATGATTTTAAACAAATTGCTTATTCTTTAGAAAAATATTCTAATCACCCTATTGCAAAATGCATTAGTACTCATTGGAAAAATAAAGAAGATATTAAATGGAAAACCATTGAGGAAATAAAAGGAAAGGGCATTCAAGCCACCGACAAAGAAGGCAATACTTACTTTGCAGGATCTTATACCACCTTAAATGAAAATAAGGCAGAAGATGGGCATAATATTTATATTCAAAAAAACAATGTATTCATTGGTTGGATTGATGTAGCCGATGAAATTAGACCGGAAGCAAAAGAAGTCATTGCCACTTTGCATAAACAAGGTATTCATACTATATTATTAAGTGGTGATCGAAAAATTAAATGCGAGCAAGTTGGTAAGGCCTTAGGTATTCAAGAAATTATAAGTGAACAAAGCCCCGCTGATAAATTAAATAAATTAGAAGCCCTTACCAAAATAAGTCCTACTGCCATGGTGGGCGATGGTATTAACGATGCGCCTGCTTTAGCCAAGGCCACTATTGGTATTTCTTTAAGCAACGCTTCACATATAGCTATACAAAGTGCGCAAGTTATTTTAATGAATCAAGGACTTAAGAATTTACCTATGGCCTTAGGCCTTGGTAGAAGAACTTATGAAACCATTAAAGAAAATTTAGCTTGGGCATTTTCATATAATATTATTGCCATTCCGGTGGCAGCAATTGGACTACTAGGTACTTGGGGCCCTACTTATGGAGCCCTTATTATGGGATTAAGTGATGTAGTACTAGCCATTAATTCATTAAGGTTATTTAAGAAAAAATTGGTCTAGTTCTTTTGGAAAATATACATGCCATATTAAAACAGTATTGGGGCTATACTCAATTTAGGCCCCAGCAAGAAGAAGTCATAAAGGCAGTGATAGAAGGTAATGACGTATTAACCTTACTGCCCACAGGCGCAGGTAAATCACTTTGTTTTCAAGTGCCCACTATTTATCAAAAGGGTATTTGCGTTATCATAAGTCCTTTAATTGCGCTTATGCAAGATCAAGTAAAGGATCTAAAGAGTAAAAATTTAACAGCCGTAAATTTAGGAGGAGAAATTAACGCAGAGCAGCAAGAAGTAATCTTAAATGATGCACTTGCTGGTAAGTATCAGTTTATTTACCTCTCTCCCGAAAAATTAGTACAGAAATCTTTTCAAAATTTTTTACAGGCCCTACCTATTACTTTATTTGCCATTGATGAAGCACATTGTATTTCTCAATGGGGTTATGATTTTAGACCCTCTTACCGAAAACTAGATGTATTAAAGAAAATGTTTCCTTCCACTGCTGTATTAGCTATGACGGCATCAGCTATTCCCCTAGTGCAGGAAGATATTGTAAAACAATTAGTATTAAAGAACGCTTCGGTCATTAGCAGTTCTTTTTTAAGACCTAACCTAAGTTATAGCGTTCATAAAGTAGCTACTAAAATACATAGCCTTCGAAAAGTTTTAGAAAATATAAAAGGCACTATTATTATTTATGGAAGTACCCGAAATAATGTAAGTCAATTAGCAAAACTATTGCAAGACTATGGCTACCCTGCTGCCGAGTACCATGCAGGTATGCCTTATGCTCTAAGACAAAAAGTGCAAGAAAATTGGATGAACAATAAAATTCGTATTGTCGTTTGTACTAGCGCTTTTGGAATGGGTATTAATAAACCCGATGTGCGTGCAGTTATTCATTATGACATACCTAATAGCATTGAGCAGTATTACCAAGAAGCAGGCCGTGCGGGAAGAGACGGTATGCCAGCGGAAGCCATTTTACTTTTTCAACAAAACGATTGGGATTATTGGCAAATGGTACAAGAAAAAAAATATCCACCCATTGATATTATTAAAAAAGCCTACCAAGACTTAGCCGATTTTATTCAAGTACCCATTGGTATAGGTGAAAAACAAGAATTTCCTTTTGACTTTGAAAATTATTGTAGCATTTTCAAATGGGATAAAATGATAGCGCGTAGTGCACTGCAGTGGATAGAACAAGAAGGCCATGTAAAATTTTCAGCAAGTTCTTTTAAGCCATCGCTGGTTCAAGTCATTGCCGATAGAAATACCATTGAAGACTTCGAGCAGGCTAATCCTATGGCAGGCGCTGTATTACAATTAATACTTAGAACTTATGGGGGCATTTTGGATAGCCCTCAGTATATCAACGAAAAATTAATTGCTTCCTTATTGCAAAGAGATATTGAATTTGTCCAAAAAAACTTATTGTTTTTAGCGCAGGTGGGTCAAATAAGCTTTGAGCAAAAAGAGAGTCAACCCGTGGTGCAATTCTTATGGAATAGGACCGCAGCTGCCTTTATGAAAATAGATCTTGATAATTATCAGCTTAGAAAAAAGGCATTTCTACAACGCGTCAAGCAGTTCACAGACTATATCTGGGCCCATGATATGGATTGCAGAAGCAGGTATTTAGCTGCTTATTTCGGAGAAAAAAATCCAAGTAAATGTAAAATATGCGACCTTTGTACTGGAAGTCAAAATAGAAGATTTTAACAATACATTATAACAGGTTCATTAAACACCTTGTTTTTAACAAAAGATTGGAAATTAATATTTTAAACAGGCATTGAATCATCGTTTCTTTACATAGAAGCCAACAAAAGAATAGAAAAGTAGCTATCATATAGCAATTATATAAAAGAATTAAAAGTATAAAAGAAAAATAATCAAATGGAAGACAAAAAAAAGTATAAGATTTTATTGTGTGAAGATGATAGCAATTTAGGTTTAGTCTTGAAAAACTATTTAGAACTAGACGAATACGAAGTAACCCTTGAAAGAGATGGTCGTTTAGGACTTGCTGCTTTCCAAAGAGAAAAATTTGACCTCTGCTTATTAGATGTGATGATGCCCCATGTAGATGGTTTTACCTTGGCAGAAGAAATTAGAGACATTGACCCTGAAGTACCTTTATTCTTTTTAAGTGCTAAAACTTTAAAAGAAGATATTATTCATGGTTATAAATTAGGTGCTGATGATTATATCACAAAGCCTTTTGATAGCGAAGTATTAATGTTTAAAATTAAAGCTATTATCAAAAGAAATGAAGAAGATAATAAAGTAAGCGATAATATCGAATTCCAATTAGGTAAATATCATTTTAATCCAAGATTAAGAGAGTTAAAAATGGGTGATATCTCGCATACGCTTTCTCCTAAAGAAAATGAATTATTAAAAATGTTGGCAGAAAATATAAATGACTTGCTTACCCGCGAAAAAGCTTTGAAGAAAATTTGGGGTAGCGATACTTATTTCAACGGCAGAAGTATGGACGTATATATTGCCAAGTTAAGAAAATACTTAAAGGAAGATGAGCAAATTGAAATCGTTAACATTCATGGTAACGGATTCAGATTAGTAGTGTCTTAATTTATAAACTAGTATTCAATAAATTATATTAAAAAAAGACCCGATAGCTTAAAGTTTATCGGGTCTTTTTTATAGTCACTTTTACTATCTAAATAATTCTGGGTTATTGGAAGCGTGGCCTGAAGGCGGTTTTTTCCCTAAGTGCTCATAGGCTTTCTGTGTAACCTCTCTGCCTCTTGGGGTTCTTTGTAAAAATCCTTCTTGAATTAAAAATGGTTCATATACTTCTTCAATAGTACCTGACTCCTCACCTACTGCAGTGGCAATAGTACTAATACCTACAGGGCCTCCTTTGAATTTCTCAATAATGGCAAGTAATATTCGGTTGTCCATCTCATCTAGTCCATGCTCATCCACATTCAATGCCTTTAATGCATGCTGTGTAATGCCTATATCTACAATACCATCGTTTAATACTTGTGCAAAATCACGAACACGTCTAAGTAATCCATTGGCAATTCTGGGTGTACCTCTGCTTCTTCTAGAAATTTCTCCTGCAGCAGCGGAATTAATATTCACATTTAATATGCCCGCACTTCTAGTAATAATTTTTTCAATCACAGTGGCAGGATAATATTCCAAACGAGACTTAATGCCAAACCTTGAAAGTAGTGGAGCTGTCAATAAACCACTTCTGGTTGTAGCGCCTACCAATGTAAAGGGGTTCAGATTAATTTGAATACTTCTTGCATTGGGGCCACTGTCAATCATGATATCTATCTTGTAATCTTCCATGGCCGCATATAAATATTCTTCCACTACCGTACTTAAGCGGTGTATCTCATCAATAAATAAAACATCATTGGGTTCAAGACTTGTTAATAAACCTGCTAAGTCACTTGGCTTTTCAATCACGGGACCTGAGGTTTCTTTTATTTGCACGCCCATTTCATTGGCCACAATTCTACTTAAGGTAGTCTTACCCAAGCCTGGAGGGCCATGAAATAAAATATGATCTAAGGCTTCGCCGCGCATTTTAGCGGCCTTAATAAAAATGCTAATATTTTCAATAAGCTGTGGCTGTCCCGCAAAGGCTTCCATCTCTCTGGGACGAATACTATTTTCAAACTCTTTGTCTAAAGAGTTGATTTCATTATTCGTATTATCTAAAGGTGAATTTGCCATGCTTATTTTTAAACTATTAAATTACAATATTTACCATCTTCCCTTTTACAAATATGAGCTTTTTAATAGGTTTATCCTCCACCCATTTTTTTATCACTTCATTTTCTAATACAATGGCGCGCACTTGATCCTCGCTAGCGTCAAGCCCAATAAGAATATTAGCTCTTAGTTTTCCATTAATACTAATGGGATATTCTTTCTCAGTTTCAGTTACATACTGTGCATCAAAAACCGGATAAGCCGCATCTACCACTAAGCCATCCATGCCCAATACTTGCCATAACTCTTCTGCAAAATGGGGCGCATAAGGGGTTAACAAAATTACTAGTTGAGAAAGTATTTCTTTTTTATGGCAATTCAAATCGGCTAGTTCATTCACACAAATCATAAAACTACTCACCGCGGTATTAAAACTATATCGCTCTGTATCTTCTTCAATTTTTTTAATGGCCTTATGCAGTACTTTTAATTCAGCAGCTGTAGGTGCCTCGTCCACCCATACCTTTCCTTTGATCTCATCAAAAAATAAACGCCAGCATTTTTTTAAAAAACGGTGTACCCCTTCAATACCCTTGGTATCCCAGGGTTTACTTTGCTCCACTGGACCTAAAAACATTTCATACATTCTAAAAGTATCAGCGCCATATTTTTCTACTAAGTCATCTGGGTTCACTGTATTAAATTTCGACTTAGACATTTTTTCTACCTCTACCCCGCATATATATTTTCCGTCTTCTAAAATAAATTCAGCCTTAGCATAATCGGGTTTCCATTTTATAAACGCTGCCGTATCTAGTTCCACCCCATCTACTATATTTACATCTACATGCAAGGCGTCCACTTCATGCGCTTGCTTTAATCCACTTGATACAAATTTTTGTGTGCCTCTTATTCTATACACAAATCGAGAACTACCTTGTATCATTCCCTGATTCAATAATTTCTTAAAGGGTTCGTCAAAACCAATATGGCCTAAATCAAATAATACTTTCGTCCACATTCTACTATAAAGTAAATGTCCTACAGCATGTTCTGTTCCCCCAATGTAAAGGTCGACCTGTCCCCAATAATCACTTGCTTTTCTGCTACAGAACTCTGTATCATTAGCAGTATCCATATACCTTAAAAAATACCAACTACTACCCGCAAAACCAGGCATGGTATTGGTTTCATAGTTTTCTGCTTTCCAGGCAGCAATATTCGCCAAGGGGCCTTCTCCTTCTGGTCCGGGAGAATAGTTGTCAACAGTTGGTAATAATAATGGAAGTTCTTTTTCTGATAAAGGATAAGCTATCCCCTCTTTCCATTTAATTGGAAAAGGCTCGCCCCAATAACGTTGTCTACTAAAAGCAGCATCGCGCATTCTATAATTAATCTTAGACTTGCCAATACCCATGGCCTCTAATTTTTTAGCCACTATGGCAATCGCATCTTTTTGCACCATACCATTTAAAAAATCGCTGTTGGATAAAATAGCTTCTTTAGTAGAATTGGCTTCCTCTCCATTATAGGCATCTCCAATAATATTCGTAATGGGAATATTAAAATGTTCTGCAAATTTAAAATCACGATCGTCCCCACAAGGCACAGCCATAATCGCACCTGTGCCATAACCTGCTAATACATATTCAGATATCCAAATAGGAATTAAAGCATTGTTAAAAGGATTGGTCACATAGGCACCTGTAAAACAGCCCGTAATTTTTTTCTCGGCGATACGCTCTCTTTCACTTCTACTTTTTACATACCCAATATATTCAGCTACTGCTGCTTTATGGGTAGTAGGTGTAATGCTTTCAATTAGTGAATGTTCAGGCGCTACCACCATAAAGTCCACACCAAAAATAGTATCGGGCCTTGTGGTGTATACTTTTAAACTACCTGCATGTCCTTGAATAGCAAAATCTATTTCAGCACCTTCACTTCTACCAATCCAATTGGATTGCATTTCTTTCATGGCTTCGCTAAACTGAATGGTCTCTAGCCCCGATAAAAGCCTATCTGCATATTCTGTAATTCTTAAATACCATTGACGTAATTTCTTTTTCTCTACAGGGTGACCTCCTCTTTCACTAAATCCATTAATGACTTCATCATTGGCAAGCACGGTTCCTAAGGCTGCACACCAGTTCACTTCGCCATACCCACAAAAAGCCAAACGGTATTGCATTAAAATAGCCTGCTTTTCTTTTTCTGAATATCCTTTCCAATCAGTGGCTGTAAAAGTTAAAGATGCGTCACCTGGGCAACTATGATTTGCATTGCCTTGTTTTTCAAATGCAGCTTCCAATGTTGCAATGGGCATTGCCTTAGCTGCTACTTTATCAAAATAGCTATTAAATAATTGTAAGAAAATCCACTGTGTCCATTTATAATAACTTACATCGCAGGTTTTTACTTCTCTATCCCAGTCAAAACAAAATCCAATATTATCTAATTGCTTTCTAAAATTATTGATATTGTCATAAGTACTTTTAGAAGGATGCACACCATGCTCGATTGCATATTGCTCCGCAGGTAATCCAAAGGCATCATAACCCATGGGGTGTAATACATTAAAACCTTTTAGTCTTTTATACCTGCTATAAATATCTGATGCTATATAACCTAGGGGATGACCAACATGCAAACCCGCACCACTTGGATAAGGGAACATATCTAATATATAAGCCTTAGGCTTAGTAGAATCATTACTTACCTTGTACGCCTTTTTTTCCTGCCAAATAGTTTGCCACTTTTTTTCAATGGCCCTAAATTGATACTCCATTTCTTGATTTTCTTTATAAAAGGTAGAAAAACTAACAATTCTTTAACCAAATTTTGGGCCTACCCCATTTTGCGTAAAAAATGTCTGAATTCACCCTCTGCAAATGTAAGCCATTAGCGTTCAAAACCCTACATTTGCAAAGCGAACAACTAAAATTTTAATGCTATGGCTTCTACCGGAACATCGGCGCTGAAACGCAGCAAACCCAACTACATTTATAGTATTGTAGGGGTGGCCATTGTTTTATTTATTATGGGCATTATGGGTTGGTTATTTTTAAACCTTCAGTCCATTGGAGACAGCTTTAAAGAGGATATTCGTATTAGCGTTTATGTAAGAACAGCTGATAAAAATACCGTGGGTGCCATTCAAAAATTTATAGCAAGTCAACCCTATGCAAAAAATGTAGAATACATTAATAAAGAAAAGGCAAAGGCCATTTGGAATAAAGAAAATAATGAAGACTGGGCGAAAATTTTAGAGGCTAACCCGCTTCCAGAAAGTATTGATTTTTATGCTAAAGCCGATTATGTAAATACAGATAGCTTAACAAAAATTACAGCGGCTATTGAAAAAACCTTTCCCAAAGATGTAGCAGATATTCAATACCCTAAAAGTTTAGTCACTAACTTAAATGAAAGAGCTACTAAAATTGGGGTCATCTTTTTAGTGATGTCTATTATACTTTGCATTATTGTAATCATTAGTATTGATAATACCATTCGCTTAGCTATGTATAGCAATCGCTTTTTAATTAAGACTATGCAAATGGTGGGCGCTACACGTAATTTCATTTCTAAGCCTTTATTAATTCGTGCTTTATTGAATGGTTTAATTAGTGCCTTTGTAGCCATCTTTCTTTTATTTGGATTAATTGAATGGGCCACTTCGCAGTTCCCTCAAATAGGCATGTTGCAAGGTATTAGCAATAGTTTAATTTTATTTGGAGGTCTTATTCTACTGGGTGTAGGTATTTCGGTATTTAGTACTTACCGTAGCGTTTTGAAATATTTAAAAATGAAATTGGACGAATTATATTAATTGTAACCAAACTTTTACAAAAAATTATTGAAAATAAAACTTGAAACCATGAGTCAGAAAGAAAAAACTAAATCACTTGATTTTTTTGGTAAATCTAATTATACATGGATGCTTATTGGAGCTGCCTTAATCGTGCTAGGTATGTTCTTAATGTCTGGTGGAAAAAGTGCCGACCCGAATGTATTCAATGAATCAGAAGTGTATAGCTTTAGACGTATTACCTTGGCGCCTATTGTGATCATCGCAGGCTTTATTATAGAAATATATGCGATTTTCAAAAAATCTTAATAATGAATATTTTTCAATCCATCATTATTGCCATTATTGAAGGCATCACCGAGTTCTTACCTATTTCCAGTACTGCCCACATGAAGTTTGCAAATCCGTTTTTAGGCATTGAAAGCAGCCCCTTTGTGGACTTATTTGAAATTGTGATTCAATTGGCAGCCATTGCATCGGTGGTGGTTATTTACAGAAAAAAGTTTTTTGATTTTAAACATTACAGCTTCTATCTTAAATTAATAATTGCCGTTATTCCTGCTTTAATATTCGGCGCTGTTTTGAAAAAACATATCGATGCTGCATTAGGTAATTTATGGGTAATTGCCATTGTGATGGTAGCAGGTGGTGTTATACTTATTTTCATTGACAAATTTTTTGCAAAAGCAGAAGCTGCTAAAACCTTGGAGTCAGATCAACAGGATGTTACTTACAAGAAGTCATTTATCATTGGTTGTTTTCAAGTATTGTCTATTTTATTTCCTGGACTCAGTAGAAGTGCCGCTACCATTATTGGTGGAATGAGTCAGCAATTAAATAAAAAAACAGCTTTAGAGTTTTCTTTTTTCTTAGCAGTGCCTACCATGTTGGCCGCTTCTGCAAAAAGTACCTTAGATGTTTATCAAACTAATCCGGAAATTTTTGGAAAAGATAATCTTCTATTATTATTAATAGGTGCAGTAGTGGCATTTGTGGTGGCCCTATTAAGTGTTCAATTTTTTATGCGCATTGTACAAAAGCATGGCTTTGCCCCTTTTGGCTGGTACCGTATTGTATTAGGCCTTAGCATTTTAGGTCTTTTATACACCCATTATCTTAGCTAATGAGCCCCTATAGGTGAGTTGAGTAATTATTAGTATTTTTAAAATACTAAACAATTGCTAATGCAAACAGCTTCTAAAAAAGTAGTGAACGGTTGGGCCATGTATGATTGGTCTAATAGTGTATACAATCTAGTTATTACTTCTACCATATTTCCCGCTTATTACGAGGCCGTCACGGGCGATGGTAATGAAAACACTTTAATTGATAAAATAAAAATAGGCGCTTATGAATTTTCTAATACAGCGCTTTATAATTATGTATTAGGCATTGCCTTTGTCATTGTAGCTATTCTCTCTCCTATTCTATCTTCCATTGCCGATTATAGAGGTAATAAAAAACAATTCCTTCGTTTCTTTTGTACCATGGGAAGTTTAGCCTGTGCCTCTTTATACTTTTTTGATAGCAATCATATTATGGGAGGTTTATTTTCAGTCATTATTGCCTGTGTAGGATTCTGGGCTAGTTTGGTTTTTTACAATTCTTATTTACCAGAAATTGCCTCCCCCGAAGACCGCGACCGTATAAGCGCCAAGGGATTTATGATGGGTTATATTGGATCGGTACTTTTACAACTAATATGTTTTGTCTTTGTATTAAAACCTGAACTATTTGGCATAACGGTGGGCAAGGCTTCTCAAATTTCCTTTTTACTAGTGGGCATTTGGTGGATGGGTTTTGGATGGATGTCTATCTCAAGACTTCCAAAAGGCAGAGGTGTAAAAGGCGCACATACTAAAAACTTAATCACCCAAGGATATAAAGAATTACATAAAGTATGGATAGAATTAAAAACCTTACCCGTACTTAAAAGATTTTTAGTTTCTTTTTTCTTTTATAATATGGGTGTACAAACCGTTATGTTGGCAGCCACCCTTTATGGAAAAAGTGAATTAAATATTCCTACTACCAATTTAATACTAGCCATATTAATTATTCAAATTGTGGCCATACCAGGTGCGCATATAATGGCAAAACTAGCTAGTAAATGGGGCAATTTCAATACCATTATGACGGCCATCGTTATATGGATTGGTGGCTGTATCATGGGTTATTATTTACCAAGAAATGCGGTAGTTCCATTTTATACCTTAGCCATTGTAGTAGGTTTTGTAATGGGAGGTATTCAATCGGTAAGCAGAAGCACTTATTCTAAATTAATGCCAGAAACACATGATACCACCAGCTATTTTAGCTTCTTTGATGTCACTGAAAAAGTGGCCATTGTGATTGGTATGTTTAGCTTTGGTTTTATTAATGAAATTACGGGCTCACAGAGAAATTCGGTATTGGCCTTAACTATATTTTTTATCATCGGGCTTATCTTGTTATACCGTACTTCAAAAATAAAAGGATATGCAGTTGTTTAGCGTAGAGACAGGTAAATTTAAATTAGATGGTGGCGCAATGTTTGGTGTAGTTCCTAAATCTATTTGGAATAAAACCAATCCAGCAGATGAAAATAATTTATGTACTTGGGCGCTGCGTTGTTTAGTTATTAAAGAAGCTGACCGAATTATATTAATTGATACAGGCATGGGCGATAAACAAGATGCCAAATTCTTTAGTCATTATCAGCCTCATGAAACAATTACTTTAGCTGATGCGCTTCAAAAAATAAATATAGGGGTAGAAGATATCACCGATGTATTATTAACGCATTTGCACTTTGATCATGTGGGTGGTGCCATCACAAAATTGAATGATAAATTGGTGACCGCTTTCCCCAATGCAACTTATTGGATAAGTGAACCTCAATGGAATTTAGCCCAGCACCCCAATAGAAGAGAAAAAGCGTCTTTTTTGACTGAAAATATTATGCCCATTAAAGAAAGTGGTCAGCTAAAATTAATTACCCTACCTCCTTTTCAAAGCAGTACTAGTTTACAAGAAATTAAATTTACAGAGAATATTAGCTGCCTAGTAGTGCATGGGCATACAGAAGCTATGCTGCTTCCTAAAATAAAAATGGGTGATGAAACTATTGTATACATGGCAGACCTACTGCCTTCCATAGGCCATATACCTCTACCCTATGTGATGGGTTATGATATGCAGCCACTTATTACCTTGGAAGAAAAAGAAAAGTTTTTAACTAACGCTCTTAAGGAAAATTATATCTTATTTTTTGAGCACGACGCAGTGAATGAATGCTGCCGTTTAATTGCTACTGAAAAAGGAATAAGAGCGGGCGCTAGTTTTACATTAAAAGATATTTTATAAATTATATTGGGCAATTATTCACTATAAGAATTCACTATAATTCTATACTATTATTATACGGTATATACTTTCAATGTAAATAGGAGTATTAATTATCAACCAGCTCGATTAAAGAACTCAAGGGGTATCTAATATTTTCATAGCCCACAAGGTCAACTTTTATGCTTCCCACAATAATGGGTGTTTCAACACGAACGGGTATATGATTCTCATCGTCAGTCACCCAAATAGTCATTTTTTCACCTCCTTCAAACATACTCCCCTTAATTAATAAGGGTGCTAGTTTTATCACTTTAAATTTCCCATACTTAGTAGTGATCACCTCTCTGCCTAAATACTTAAAATAGGAAGGATATAAACTTTTATCAAGGAAAAAATTAAGATATATTTTATCATTGATAGCTAAATTTGAATAATTGAAATTCCTTGCAGCATATATGGCGCTCACTACATCAAAAGTGCATTCTGAAGTTTTATATATTTCCTCTTCGGCACTTACCGTTCTGGCTTTTTGATTAAACTTCGCTATTTCCTTTTTATGAAAAGAACCTTCATTTATTTGTCTTGTAAATTGATAAGGTAGTAAGGTTTTGGCGTCCACCACCGATTCGTATTTGTCTCTTACTTTAAAAATCCAATCATATTTTGAGTTAGATTTTCCTATAGCGGTAAAAGTAAAAGCATCATTATTATTGAAGCTAGTGGACTGCACCGTAAAATCGGTTTTTCCCGCATTGACATAAAGCCCAATGACATTATAATAAATAGTATAACTAATCTTCTCTCCTGCATTAAAGGCAGTATTATTTAAATTACATAAGTCTTTATCATTACTTGGTAAAAAGCTGAAAAAAGAGAATATAAAAAAAAGGAAGTGCATCTTAGTTATTTACTTATTGGGTTATTTACTTATTAGGTTATTTACTTGTTGGTTGTTGGTTGGTTGTTGGTTGGGAGACTACTGTAAAATTATTGCTTTATCCTGTAATTTATTATGAGAATAGAACCAATTATAGCAGGTAATAAGAAATTAACAGTCCATATAATAGTGCTAACACAGATAAGCATTAAACTATTATTATAAAAAGGACTTAATAATAAAACAATGAGCTGACCTCTTATTACTACATCCGTTAAAGCAATGGAAGGAATAAGACTTAAGCAAAAAAACAAGACCGATAAGGCTACCCAAAGATCGAGCAAGCCAATGGGAATATTAAATATATTAACCACCCAAGTATATTGCAATATAAATACGCAATATTTTAAAAAAGCAAATAAGAGCAGTTGCCCCTTTAATGTAGTTTTAATTTGAAGTAAGGATAATTTTTTTAGCCAGCCTGTAAAATTACCTGGATGAAAATAAATGAGCCAGGCAGCAGCTACAATAAAAGGCCCCACCCATTTTAACCAAGGTAAAAAAGGCAGATTATAAAATAGCCCAATGCTTCCAAAAAATAAAGTAATTAATAACTGCGCATAAGAGGCCCAAGCCATTTGGGCTAGCCCTTTTAATTTATTGCCTGCTTCTAAAAATAAAATTCTACCCACATAATCACCCGATCTAGCGGGGGTAAAAAAGGCAAAAGCCTGCCCTACTAAAACAGATTTATAAGATTTTAAAATAGAAGTAGGATTTAATTCAGCTAAGACCAACTTCCATTTAATGGATTCCATTAAATAATTTAATACAAATAAAATCACTAAGACCGCCCACTGAAAAAAGCCAATGGTATAAAATTGTTGCTTGATTTGATCTCCAAATTCATTGAGGTTATCATTAGAAGCTACTTTATTATAAATAGCCACTGCGCATACAAGGAACAAAATAAATCCAATAGAATTATTAAGGGTGGTTCTAATTTTTTTGAAGCGCTCTTGATTCATTGCCACAAAGTTCGGAATTTGCTATGATATATGTAACTTTATTGTGCATGTCAAAAACACCCATTATTTTAGGAATTGATCCAGGCACCCAAATACTAGGGTATGCAATTTTAAAAGGGGGCCCTAAGCCTGCCCTCATTACAATGGATGTCTTAAAAATGACCAAGGAAAAAGATATTTATGCAAGGCTTCAAATGATACATGCTAGAATCATTGAATTAATTGAAACTTATCAGCCCACGCATTTCGCTATTGAAGCCCCTTTTTTTGGCAAGAATATACAAAGTATGCTAAAGCTAGGTCGTGCACAAGGTGTGGCCATAGCAGCGGCCATGCATTTTAAAATT
>JAJTDP010000046.1 GCA_021300455.1 Sediminibacterium sp.
TTTGTATATGCCTTTCTAAGTATATTTATTTTATCAGTAGTTAGTCCAATCTCTTTTTCTAAATAATTATCGATACTTCCGTATTTAGCTCTAATAGTAGTAAAAGTAGCCGAAATATACTCCTTTTTAGCACCCATTAAATTACTAGCAGTTGTTTCATCTAAGCCGTAAAATTTAGTCATTTGGGCAATAGATTTTGCATTTTCATTTCTTCTATAATAGTTCGTCGCCTCATAATCTTCATAAATAGTTTGATCGTCAACGCCTAATGCATATAAAATTAAAGCAGCCGCAATTCCAGTTCTGTCTTTACCAGCTGTGCAATGAAAAAGGATTGGTGATTGCGTTTTATTAGCTAATAATGAATCGAATAAAGGAGTATATCTATCCTTAAAAGGGGTCAAATTGGTATAGAAACCAAGTAAATAAGAATCAGACTTTAGCATAGAAGACATATTTTTCATGTAATTGCTGTCTCCGATATTTTCACTCCCTGCAGGAAGTGAGATTCGAATTGTATTGTCTGGCATTCTATCTTGTGCTGTTTTAACCTCATAAGGTCCTCTAAAATCAAAATTGTACTTAATATTTAAAGCTGAAAGCTTGTTGAGATCTTTATCTGTAAGTGTATTTAAAGCAGCAGAACGATATAAAACGTTCATTTTAACCTTCTTGCCGTCTTTTGTTTTATACCCGCCAATATCTCTAAAATTAACGGCACCCTCTAATTTAACTTCTCTGATGCTACTATCTGCAATTTGGGACATTGAATAAAAAGAAACCAGCAAGGCCAATAAGGATAGTGTAAACTTTTTCATAATAATACATTTTATAAAATTAAAAAAGTGAGAAGCAATATGCTTCTCACTTAAAATATTACTTGTGATCTAAAAACTATTTAATCAACCACATTAAAGCAAATACATCATCTTTCCCACCAAATTGTTTGTCAATGGCTAATTTTGCATTGATTGGGTTATTTACAACCTCTCTTACAGGATATAGCCATTTTGAAGGTATTTTACCTTGTGCGTTTGTACCTGCACCTTCCGCAAATTTAGGGATACCTGTGCGGCGAAATTGGTAATAAGCTTCCCAACCAGAATTTTGCCAAAACGCTACATATTTTTGCTCTAAAATTTGTCTTAAACCAGTCGCATTATTTCCTGCATACTTAACTTTTGCAAGAAAATCAGTCACATTAGCAGTAGCTTCACCAATTACTGCACCAGTTGGACCACTAATAGTTAGTTTCGTACCTTGTGCTATCCCATAAAAAAGAAGTGATGCTCTAACACCATCTTCATAATACTTTGCAGCGTCTGCATTTAACCAACCTCTGTTAGCAGCTTCAGCAATGTTGAAACACATTTCTGAATAACCACACATGATATAAGGCTCTGCAATAAAATCAGGTCCGCGAAGGTATCTAATATAGTTTACGTAAGAATATAAACCTCTTGTTCCTTGAGATTCTGTGAATAGTGTTCCTTGTCCACGGCTGTTGTCTGAACCATTGTATGCTTCAAAATCATCTACTTTTTTACCTGCAGTAATTTGACCAGGTGCTGGAGTTGCTGCTATAAATATACGTGGATCGTTATTATTTTTTAATAAATCTAATATTGTTTTAGACACAGTAGTTTCTAGAGAATATAATCTTAAAAACTGAGTAGGATATCTGTTTGTAACTGGTAAAAAATTATAATTCCAATTATCCGCATTCGTTCTATACAATGGATAATCAGTTGGTGAATTAACTATTTTAGCAAAACGCTCTTTTACTTGAAGTTTTGGACTATCATCTGCTCTTTTACTTAAACTAATCAGTAATCTTAATTGGTAAGCATTAACAGCTCTACGCCAAGAGGTTAGGTTATTGGCAAAATAAAAATCACCGTTTAATTTTGGAGCGTTCACATCGGCAGCTATGGTTGCTAATTCTCTATTTACTGTATCCAATGTATTTAAAGCATTAAGATAAATATCTTCTTGGCTATCAAATTTTGGAGTTGGATTGGCTAGTCCCTTTCCTGCTTCTAATGTAGGAATGTCTCCTACTCTTTGTGTAAGCCAAATATAACTGTATACTCTTAAGAATTTGCCCAATGTTAAATAGGGATTATTTTTAGTACCTAAAGCTCTTGTAGCGTTTTCATTTAATTTTTCTATGTTTCTAATCCAAGGATAGCTGTCTCCTGTGCTTTGCCAATTGTACAAGTTACTTCCACCATACAAAGGAAAAGTAAGACCAGTCGTAAATTGATTAAGTCTACTAATATCTGTCAAAGGCTCTTCTGGACGATCCGCTCCTACTCTCACACTATTTAAAAGATCTCTTAAAAGGTACTGAGGAGGCACTGATCCATTTTCACCCGCTAAATTTGGGTTGTTTGGAAATGTTTCAAATTCTTTTTTACAAGAAGTAAAAAACAAAATGATTCCGCAAAACAAAGTGATTATGTTACTGATTTTCATGATTTTTATTTTTTTAGCATTTTAAAATATGCAACTATTTCAGTTAATATTTAAAGTCACTTCTAGCTCCAAGATATAACACGTTTCTTGCTACAAATGTTAATGATGCTTTTTTAACTCTTAATTTAGAAGTAAAGGCTGTTGGAAGATTATAACCAAATGTGATTTCACGTAGTTTTGCAAAAGTACGACTATGGGTAAATTCGCCAGTAAAACTAGATGAAGCAACGGCATAGTCTTGGAAATTTGCCGCCTTATCATTTGGAGCCAAAGTAAGTTCGTTTAAATTAGTTATGTTCCCTTTATCATCAAATTTAACTGTACCACTTTTTAAAATAACACCTGCTCCAATGTAGGCTGGAGTATATGAAGCACCTCCATTCTTTTTGAAACTTTCCCACTCTGCAAAACGAGCAATACCATATGGAGTATTACCAGCAGTTGAAGCATCTGCACCACCACGTACACCATTCGTCCACAAATCATTATAAATAATACCTCCTACACGACCATCCACTTGGAAACTGAAAGTGAAATTTTTATAATTAAACTTATTATTGATAGCCAAAGTGAAATCATTGTTACCATAACCAATGAATGAGTTACCTTGGATACCTGCTGGACCATTCAAAGGAAGACCATTACTACCATGAATAATTTCCCCTTTTGCAGTTCGTAAGTATGCTCTTGTAAAAATTTTATCTACTCTATCTCCCACTCTAAACACACCACCGTTTCTGATAATAGTTCCTGATGGGTCATTAATTTCATCAAATACTTCTTTAAAAGTTGCATAGTTTACTAACACATCCCATCTAAAATTATTGTTAACTACTGGAGCTCCTTTTAATGAAAATTCAATACCATTTTTCTTTGTAATGATATCGTTCACGTTTTGAGAGTTAAATCCAGATGAAGGCGCTAAATCTCTCGAAAAAATTTGAGGACCATTAATTGTTTGGAAATAAGTGATATCAGCTCCAAGTCTATTATTTAATACATAAAAATCTAAACCAAACTCAGTAGATGTAACCGTAAATGGTTTTAAGCTACTGTTAGCAACCGAACTAGTATAAACTGCTCCAGGTAGATTGTTATAAGGTAAAGTTGTAGAGTACGTATTTTGGTTACCATAACTTGGTCCATCATAAGTAGTCATGATTTGGTTATCATACCAATCAGGAAAGCCCAATGCAGTATTAGCTGCACCAATTTGAGATGTAACCAAACCTCCTTGAACTTGAGCGAATGAAGCACGAACTTTAGCGAAAGAAATCAATTTTGGTAACTTAATGTAATCGCTTAATGTCGATATGATGGAAGCAGATGGATAAAAATAAGATTGGCTTCCAACAGGTAAAGTAGAAAGTTTATCAGCATGCCCAGTCAAGTTAATAGTAAAATAATTCTTGTATCCTAAATCAATACTAGAATAACCAGCTAGTACCATCATATTAGATCTAAAAGTATATCCAACCAATGGATTTTGTGAATTAGAAAAACTATATACCCCAGGTATAATTAGGTTATTTGTACTTAAAAAACTAGAATTATAAGCGAGTCTACGGGCACTAGCTCCTGCTAATACATCGATGCTAAAATCAGTTGTTTTTTTAGTGTAAGTTGCTAAGAAATCACCTTGTGAATCAAGCATCTTTCGTTTGTCTTCTCTATAATTTCCCGCACGATCTGGAACAGAATAGTGCTCTGCTGAGTATGGCATTTTTTCATTTCTAAATAAATCCCAGCTAGTCATACTTCCTCTTGCTTGTAATTTCAAACCTTCAGCTACTTCGTAACTAAGTGTTAGATAAGAATAAATATCAGTTTTATTATGTTCACGTAGCCACTCATAAGCCATAAAATAAGGGTTATTAGTACGGCCATATTCTCTGTTAAATTGTTGAATACCTTTCACACCTGGTTTAGCCCAATAGTCTTTTAAATCACGTACATCAAAGTGTGCTCCACCATATACACCAAAAGAATAAATATAAGAATTTGGACCATATTCACTTTCTGGAATATTTGGAGAATTTTGTAAACTAAGGTTGGTGTTACCTTCTAAGCGAAGCTTTTTTGTAAAATTATACCCTAATGATAAATTGACATTATTGATCATCAACTTAGTATTTGGAAAAATACCCTTTTGACTGGTATTTGTATAAGAAAGTCTAAGATCTGCTTTTTGATCAGAATAACCCATTGAAATATTATTGGTAAATAAACCACCAATTTCAGTAAAATTATCAAGGTTATTAATTCCTTTTGCCAACCATGGAGTTAGTGTACGTTTTCCAGTAACTGGATCCAATGGTGAATCAAATTGTGCTACAGGTTGTCCTTCTAAACGTGGTCCAAAAATGGCTGCTCTTCTAAAACTTCCGTCTAAATCCAATGGATCATTACCATAAGCATATCTGTAAGAATTACCCAAGCCATATTCACTTTGAGTTTGTGGCTTTGTTAATAAACCAGTTTGTAATTGAGTACTTGAGTTAAAACTCAACTCTAAACCTTTATTTTTACCAGCGCCTTTTTTTGTTGTAATAATAATTGCACCATTTTGACCTCTGAAACCATATAAAACAGAAGCGTTTGGTCCTTTTAATACCGTATAAGTATCTATATCATCTGCACTGATATTCCAAGTATCTGTATTGATAGGAATACCATCTACCACATAAAGAATTCCAAAATTACCTCTAAGCATCACATTTGGTGCTGCTAGTAATTCAGGAGAATTACCAATTGTAAGACCTGCAATTTTACCTGTAAGTGCGTTCAATGCGTTTGGTTCACGAGCCTTTAATATCTCACGTCCATCCATTGATTGTGTTGAATAACCTAAATTTCTTTTAGATTTTTCAATACCAAAGGCAGTAACGACTACCTCATTCAATAAATTGCTATTTTTTACCAAAGAAATATTAATAACAGTATTCTTACCTACATTAACTTCTTTTGTATCATATCCAACAAAACTAAAAACTAATGTGGTATTTTCTTTTTGAGTTTTGATTGTATATTCTCCCTTTTCGTTTGTAGTTGTCCCAATATTAGCACCTTTAACTAATATAGCTACACCAGATAATGGTACATTTTCTGAATCTGTCACTCTTCCATTAACCGATAACTGTGCAAAACTAGACTGCACAATTAATAAAAAAAGTAGTGATAGTAATCCTTTGATTCTTTTCATTTTATAAAAATTTTCATAAAGAAAATGAATCGGTATGTTCTAATTGTTAAGTATACGTTAACGAATTATTAATATAAATCAATTGTTGAATATGTATAAAAAAAATTTATTCTCTAAATAATTATTTTTATAAAATCATTTAATTGGTAGTATTTATTTACTATTCATCAGATTTAAATACCATTAAACCATTGACCCAAGTTTGCTGAATATGAATATTGTGAATTTGATTAGGTTGAATGGTTAAAGGATTTTCAGCGATAATAACAAAATCGGCAAACTTACCTTTTTCCAACGTACCTTTTTTTGCTAATTCACCAGTAGCATTTGCCCCACCCTTGGTGTACATTATAAGTGCATCTTCAGCATCCACAGTTTGCTTGGGTCCAAGTACTTTACCTTGACTTGTGGATCTTATTACCGTACTTTCCCATCTTATTCTTGGATCATAACTTGAAACAGGTGCGTCGGAATGCAATGCAGGTATCACTCCAGCTTCTATAAAACTTTTAGTAGCAAACATATTATTTAGGCGCTCCTCACCATAGGGATCTAGTAAGTCACCTAGTTCATTGATATAATTATGTAATACAGGAATTACGCCTAATTGCTTGATTTTTAAAATGATACGGTCGTTGATAACACTACAATGTTCGATACGGTGGTGCATATTTAAAGGATTTCCAGATGCATATACTTTCTCAAATGCCTTTAACACCATATCAATTTCTCTATCCCCATTACTATGGACTGCAATTTGCAATCCCTTTTTATGGATTGCTAAAAATAAAGAATCTAATTGTTCTTGACTTCTTTTATATGGAATGCCATAATAATCGTAGTTGCCAGTTGAAGGATTTACCATTTGATATGGTTCATACAACCAACATGTTTTACCACTCAAGGAATTACCATGAAAAACTTTAATGGATTTAACTCTTAAAAAATCCGTTTCTGATTGCGCAATAGAAGCATCATTAAAATCGGAAAGTGTTTTCCAAGAATCTGTTTCATGATGTATATCTCCTCCTTCCATCTCAGGTAATAGTCTATCAATCATCATAATATTAAAACGAATTGGAAAATTTTCAGCTTCTAGTGTTTGATAAAATTTTAGTCTCTTGATATCAGCACCTGCATCTCCAATACTTGTAATGCCTAAGGATAATAAGGTATTAAAATATTTGCGGTAGTTTGCTAGTAACTCGTCAAATGATTTTTCTGGAAACGGAACAATAGCATTATTTTTAGTAAGATTGCTAGAGGCTGCTTCTTTACAAATTCCATTTGGACTGCCATCACTAAATCTTTCAAATGTTCCCCCTTTTGGATCAGGCGTCTCCTTGGTAATGTGGTTGATATTTAAGATATAAGAATTGACTACTGATTTATGTCCCGAAGCATGTGTGAGGATAATAGGATGCTTTATACTTGCTGAATCTAGAATAGTACAAGTCGGTTCCAATCCCAATTTACTTTCATTATAACCTCTGGCTCTGATCAACATGCCTTTAGGTGTAATTTTGGCTTTGTTGGTTAAAATTTTTATTAAACTACTAATAGAAGTTACTGTATCTAATTTAATCACATGATCTAACTCATTAAAATTAGTCTCTGGATTTGGGTGTATATGCGCATCGTTGAACCCAGGAATAATCGTTTTTCCTTTTAGGTCAATGACTTTGGTTTGTTCATTTTTATATTGCAGGCTGTTTTTTATATCGCCTACAAATAATATTTTACCCCCTTTTATGGCCATAGCACTTGCGCGTGCTCCTTTACTAGCTGCTGTAATAATATTCGCATTCGTAAAAATATAATCAGCTTGTTGGGCAATTGATACATTTGAGAAGCCTACTATTAAAACTAAAATATTGATGAATAATTTTTTCATATTTTTTTTATTTTGTGAACCACTTGTTTACGGTATTGTATTTTCCTTCTAATACGACTTTATAAAAATTTGAAGGATATTTACTGATATCAATAACAGCTCGATTTTGATTTAAAGGTACTTCTGAAAGTAAAATATAGTCCTCTTTTCCATTGACTGAATAATTATTACTAGTACTTATCCAAATTTTAACAGTCCCAATTGTGTCAATGCTTTTCCAAGTTAAATCCAATTTTTGTTGAAATACGTTTATTTGGGGTTCTGCTAAGGAGACTTTTCCAATCAAACTAGTTCCATCCATCTCATTCAAAATAGTTGTAGGAATATTGATTTTTAAATAAGAAACCAATGTAGGCATGATATCTACAATACCTGGATTGACTCTTTGAGCATAAGTATTTAATTTTAAATTAGTAACCATCCAAGTAGATCGTTGACGGAGTGATTGACCTCCATGATTTTTACCATCTTTCTCATCCCTTCCATGATCGGTGGTTATGAAAAAAGCCCATTCTTCTTTATTATTTTTTTGTCTGTACTTTATGGCGTCATACAATGTTCTAATTTGATGATCCAACTTTTGTAAGGCATCTTCCATTTCCTTACTGTCTCCATATCTGTGGCCCATATCGTCAGTGAATTCTAGGTAAACCCATGAAAGGTCTGGAGCTATATTTTTAATATGATCTGCAGCAACATTAGTTACTTTTTCATCAATTAAATGCATGTATTGTGAAGCTTTATCATGTGGAAATTGGATGGTATCTAGCTCATACCCATCAGCTGCATAATCCACTTTAATGTATCCTGTTTGAGCAAGTCCATCTCCCACTAATTTTGTTCTATTATCTAACCAACTACTAAAAACGGCTATTTTTTTAGATGGGTATGTCTCCTTAAATAATTTAAAAATACTTGGATAGTTATAATTCTGATTTTTTATATTGTTATCCCATACATTATGTTTATTAGCCCAAACTCCTGTCAAAAGACTATTATAGCCCACTGCCGAAATGGTCGGAGATTGATTATAGCTCCCTTTATCACCTCCCACATGCGCCCTTAAATAGGTTCCATCATGAATCACTCTTTGAATATTAGGTAAACTACTTTGTTCTAATACATCTGCTGGAATACCATCTGCTATCAAAAAAATGGCTTTTTGGCTATAACCATTTAAACCTAAAGTAAATGCAGCAATTAATAATGTGTACCTAAATAATGGATTTTTCATAAGATGTGATAAATTAAAAAAAAAATACAATTAAGAAATCAAGTAAAAATTAATTTCCTAGTATTTTATGACGCAAATAGTTAGAAAGATTTTCTATGATTAATAATAAAATAATGATACAAATTATTAGTGCAACAGCATCTTTATAATGTAACACACGCATGGCTAAATACAATTTATAACCAATGCCCCCTCCTCCAAAAATACCTAGAGCTACAGCTGCTCTCATATTAATATCAAAACAATATAAAAGATTAGAAATAAAAGCAGGTAGAAATTCTGGCCAAACAGCATATTTAAAGGTTTGTAATTTATGAGCCCCTGTTGATTGCAAAGATTGAGCACTAGTTGGATCTAAATTCTCTAAACTTTCAGTGAATAATTTTCCTAAGGTTCCAATTGTTGCAAAAATAATGGTTAAAACTCCGGCAAAGGGGCCAGGACCAACAGCGACTACAAAAATAAGTATCACAACTAAACTTGGCAATACTCTAATAAATGATAATATCAATTTTGCAAGTCTACCTATTAATATAAAATTAAAAATATTGTTAGAAGCAATAATTGAAAATAAAAATGCAATCAATCCACCAAATAATGTTCCAAGATAAGCCATAGATATGGTCTCTAAAATAGAATTTAATACTTTATTATTATCCCATATCGCTTCGAAATTGGGAGGAAACATTTCATTTAATAATTCAACTACATAGTGCAAATCGGTCAATAAAATAGTAAGATCAATTTTTAAGTATTGAATTAACAGAAACATACCTATTAAAACGAATAAGGTTTGAAACCACCTCTTATGTTCCATTAAAAATGTTTTCATAGACTAAATTTGATTAATCGATAATCGCTTTCGTATGTAAGCAGATAATTGTTCTATCCCAATTACTAAAATTAAGACCATGATTAAACTAGATAGCGCTCGATTATATAGTAACACACTAAAAGCGTAATCAAGTTCAAAGCCAATACCCCCTGCACCTATTGCACCCAACATCACAGATAAACGAATATTAATTTCTAACCTGAATAAAGCGTATGAAATTAATTTAGGAAAAACGTCAGGTAGTATTCCATAATAAATAATTTGTATTTTACTTGCACCAGATGCTTTCATTGATTCAATTAAACTAGTAGGAGTTTCTTCGATTGCATCAGAAAATAATTTCCCCAACATACCAATACAGCCTATCATCAATGCAAGTATAGCAGATAATGCACCTAATCCATAGGCAGCTATTAAAATAAGTAAAATAAATAATTCGGGAATAGAGCGTTCAATACTAATAAAAGATCTTACAAATAGGTTAGTCCATTTATTTGACAAATTCGAAGCTGCGAATAAAGCAATAATAAAAGAAAGTGCACTCCCTAGTAAAGTACCTAAAATAGCCAAAGCAAGTGTTTCTAATGCAGGATCTACCATACTTTTAAAATCGGTCCAATTTGGTGGAAACATTTCTGTTAAAAAAAATAAGCCATCCTTAATTCCTTTTTGCAATGCTTCTACTTTAAAACCACAAGCTTGCATAGCAAAATAGGTGACTAGTATAAAAAATAAAAAAGCAACTATATGAAGTATTTTTTTTAACATACTAGTTTGCATATTTTTCTGGAATTACAATAGCCAGTTCCTCTCCATATATAAATTCTAACAATGATTCTTCTAATACAGGAGGTCCATCATATACTTTTTTACCATCTTTAATCGCTATAATTCTTGAACAATATTTAGCACATAATTCTGGTTGATGAAAAACACCAATTACTGGAAATAAAGTGGATAGTTCTTTTAAAATACCCATGATAATTTTTGCATTCTTGGGGTCTAAACTAGAAATTGGTTCATCTGCTAGCAATAAATTAGGCTCCTGAAATAAAGCACGTGCAATGGCTACTCTTTGTTTTTCTCCTCCACTTAATGAAGCTACTTTAGCTTGAGCTAAATGTTGCATATTTACTTTTTCTAAGGAGCTCATTGCAGCTTTTTTTTCTACTTCATTGAATCCAAAAATTAAACTTCTAAAAGTAGAGATGCTTCCTAACCTGCCCATTAATACATTATCTAAAGCCGTTGCACGTTGTACCAAGTGATAACCTTGAAAAATTAAAGCAATCTTAGTTCTTAATTTTTTTAAAACTTTGGCTTTAGTATTAAAAATATTGATATGCTCATTATTACTTTCCTCTATCCACACCTCTCCATTTGTTAGGTCTAATAAACCAATTAGAGATTTTAAAGTAAGGGTCTTCCCTGCTCCACTCGGGCCTAAAATGCCTAAAAACTCCCCTTTGCTTACTTCAAAAGAAATATCATTTAATAATAATTTCCCGTTAGGTAATTGTTTGGTTAGATGAACTGCTTTAATCATATTAAAAGTTTTTTAATAGCGCTACATCCTTCACACTATTTGCAATTTTTCGGATGCCATTGTATAAGGAATCATCTATTGGGATATAGGTTAATTCGCTTGGATTTTTATGAAAAGTTCCGATATAGGATTTAAAAACTGCAGGATTGTCTATGTGTATATTTAAATAAATTTGTTTCATTTTTTCTATAAATGCACTATTTAAATCATTTCTAATACAAATTGGGCTTGCAACAATTGGATCAGATTTCCATAAAATAGTAAAATCACGTTCCTTAATCGTTCCTCTTTTTAAAAGGACATCGAAAGTTGGTTCTGTGCTACAACCAATATCAACTTTATTAGATGTGACTGATAAAACAGTTGAGATATGACTGCCCCCAAAAACAATTTGTTTGAAATTACTGTCTGGATTAATGCCTGTTGAATTAAGATACGCAAAAGGAATTAAGTGCCCTGATGCAGATGCAGGATCTGAAAAGGAAAGCGTTAATTGTTTTGATTGTTGTTTAAGTTGGTCCATAGAAGTAATACCAGATTTACGACT
>JAJTDP010000012.1 GCA_021300455.1 Sediminibacterium sp.
CGTTGAACTGCTGATGCTATTATATTTCGGGAAAACAGTTTCATATCCCATTATTTGTACATAAATTATCAAATAAATGTAAATCGCATAAGCAGAAATCAAATAAATATTTGCTACCCTTCTGTTTTGTATAAAATATAAATTAGTAAATATCTGAACCATTGAAGTTCCAATTAGCATTGGGCAAATCATTCTAATAAGAATGTACCGATCTGGCACAGTCCTTATAAATAAGCAAAAGGAACCAACTAGAAGAGCAAATACAAATATTAAGAAAAAGGTTTTTAGTTTAATGGGAGATTTAAATCGTATGAGCACATCAAATAAAACGATGATGGAAAAAATAAATAAAAAGAAATAGGAAGATTGAACTAGAGAGTAAGAAGCTAAATTCATGGAATTACATTAAACTAAGTTATAATATATAATGACCTAGGTTTAATCATTAACAAAATGAAAATATTAAAATTAATCTTAGAAAGTAAATAGCAACATAAAAAAACCTTGTATAAAAATACAAAACGCTGATAATGTGCATTTTAGACATTCATTTTTGTAAAAAATAATCGAAAAATTTTAGATTTTATTGGTTATCCATAATAGCATCCCAAAGAAGCGACCTCATTTCCAATGCTTTTAAAGATGCTGCGGCGGCCTGTTCCCATTTGGCAGCATCCTCCCCACATAATTCGGCAACCATTTCTAAGGCCAGATGGCTATGGTGACCGCCATCCACTTCTATATGCCTTTCGATATAGTATTTGAAAGTGGAAACCTGATCGGGATGGTCTGCGTATATTTTATGTAAAATTTCTGTGAACATATCTGGAATTAAATCCTCTCTTCCAAATGTAAACACAGCGGCTTTAACATGTAATGGTGCATGTTGGGCTACTTCAAATGTATAGGCTAAAAACATTTTAACCTTCTGAGGCAATGCCGAATTTTCAATGGCTTTTTCAATGGGCTGACCACTTTGTATTTCATGCATTAAAGCATCTATTAAAGAAGTGGATGCTCCCATTTGAACCATGGCCTTCAAATATAATTCGAAATGACTTATTCGATTATCATGCTCATCTACATCAGATTCTTCACCAAGTACAATTTCATTAATTAAATACCTGGTATTAGCCGTTCCCACGGGAACCCATGGAAGCTGCACTCTTGTCAAACCAATTTGTAAGGATTTTAATAAACTCATAAAGTCCCAAACTGCAAAAACATGGAATTGTACGAAATTTTTCAGCCCCTCCAAATTGTTAATTTTAGAATACACGGGATGCGCTAAAAGCTTAGCCCTCATAGGAGCAATTTCTTTATTCAATAGGGCTACTTGAGAATGCATATATCTATTTTCTAATAAAACAAAAACCAACTAGATTTTGTTCAATAATTAGATAAAAATTATACAATTTCCACCGTATCATGCATTTCAGGCACTATCACTTCTTTAAAACCTTTTTTGCGTAATCTTTCAGCGAAATGATCCTGCACGTCTGCTTCGCCATGCACTATAAATACCTGGCTTACTAAGTCCGGGTTTTGACAGCCTAAAAATTGCATAAGGTCTTCGTAATCGGCATGGGCACTCATACTTCTAATAGACCCCACCCTAGCTATCACTGGATATTCTTCACTATATATCTTAACCATCTTAGCCCCATTCATTAATCTTCCTCCTAAAGAATGCGGTTCGCAATAACCTACAAGTAAAATAGTATTCTTAGCGTTGCCAATATTATTTTTAATATGGTGCTTTACCCTACCAGCATCAGCCATGCCGGAGGCAGAAATAATAACCTTTGGATGCAAGTCCTCGTTCAAGGCCTTACTTTCTTCCACCGATTTGATATAACGAAGGCCTTCAAAATCAAAAGGGTCGTCATCTACCTCTAATATTTTTTGAATTTTTTTATTGAAGTATTTTGGAAACATTTTAACTACATCGGTGGCTTCAATACTCAAAGGACTATCTACATATACTGGAATATGAGGTAGCCTTTTTTCTAAGGACAACTGATTCAGTTCAAATAAAATTTCCTGGGTACGACCTACACTAAATGCAGGAATAATTAAATTTCCTTTTTGCTCTACACAGGTTTTTTCTATCCAATGCAAAATATCATCGGGTGTGGTATGAATAATGTCATGTAGTTTATCGCCGTAAGTACTTTCTATAATAATAGTATCTGCTTGAGGAAAACTAGCGGGAGATCGTAATATCATATCGCGATACCTTCCAACATCGCCACTAAAAGTGAGGGTTTTAGTTTCAGTCCCTTCTTTAATTTTTAAACTAACGGCAGCACTTCCAATAATATGCCCCGCATCGGTAAATAATAATTCTACTGAACTAGAAATTTTAGTGGGCTGATTATAGTCAACAATGGTTAATAGAGGTAATACCAAATTTACATCATCCATATCATACAAGGGCTCAATAGGAGGCAGGCCCTGTCTAGCTCTGCGCTTATTTCCATATTTAGCATCGTCTCTTTGAATCATGGCAGAATCTTCCAATAAAATTTCGACAAGTGCTTTAGTGGCAGGCGTGCAATAAATATTTCCTTTAAAACCTTCTTTAGCTAATTTTGGAATTAAGCCAGAGTGGTCGATATGTGCATGTGATAAAATAATATAATCCACCTTCGTGGCATCAAATCCAAAACTTGCGTTCAGCGAATCGGTGTCTCTTCCCATACCTTGAAACAATCCACAGTCTAATAAAAAATTTTCTCCGTTGTCTAACTGCACTAAATGTTTAGATCCAGTGACAGTTCTGGCTGCACCATGAAAGCTTATTTTCATTGAATAAATTTGTACTACTAAGTTAACTTAAATAGCAATGGCAGCTACTAAATAATCGGCAATGAGTATAAGTATACAACTTACCACTACCGACTGCGTGCCCGCTTTCCCAATTTCTAGTGCGCCTCCTTTTACATTGTAACCAAAATAACAAGGCACTGTACTTATAATAAATGAGAAAATAAACGATTTATAAAAAGCAATAGTTACATAATGGGCCTCAAAACCTTTTCGAATACCCATTATAAAAACCTCTGGTGCTATAGAACCTGTGAGTCCGCCTACATAATACCCTCCCCAAACACCAATGACTGCAGATACACCTACTAACAATGGCACAATGGTGAAACAAGCCAGTATTTTGGGAAGAATTAAATAGTTCTTGGTATTGATACCCATAATTTCAAGTGCGTCTATTTGCTCGCTAATACGCATATTGCCTAATTCACTTGCAATCTTTGAGCCTACCACACCTGCTAAAACAATACTTAAAAAAGACGGTGCAAATTCAAGCAGCATACTATCTCTAACTACGATTCCAATAGTGGTAATAGGAATTAAAGGATTTACAAATTGAGCTGCTGTTTGCACTGTAATAACTGCTCCTAAAAAAAAGGAAATAATAATAACAATGGGCAAAGAACCAAAGCCAATATCCATACATTGTTTGATATACTCATTCCAAAACATTTTTTTGTTTTCGGCAGATGTAAACATCCCCTTCAACATCAAAAGATAATAACCGAAATGAGTAAAAATATTCATACCGCAAAAATAGCCTATTTATTTCTCTTTTTCTTACGCTTCCACCAACTAACTCTTTGTACTTCAGCTTGGGTGTCTACCCTAGTTTTCAACTGGGCATCTACCACCGCCACGGTAGCCATATTTATGATATTTCTCACCCCTGAGCCTAATTGTAATACATTCACAGGTTTCTTTAAACCCAATAAAATAGGACCAATAATATCTACCCCGCCTATTTCTTTTAATAAATGATAAGCAATATTTCCAGAAGTTAAATTAGGGAAGATTAACACATTCACTTGCGCATCTACTAAATCGCTGAATGGATAATTTTCTCTTAAGATTTCTTTATTAAAAGCCAGCATACCTTGCATTTCACCATCTACAATTAAGGAAGGGTTTCTTTGCTTGATAATTCTAGTGGCCTCTGCAACCATTTGTGCTTCTGGGGTATCGCTACTTCCAAAATTAGAATAACTTAACATAGCAATTCTTGGCTCCATATTAAAATTACGCACTTCTTTAGCCACTAGTAAAGCAATATCTGCAAGCTCCTCTGCATTAGGATTTATATTCACAGTTGTATCTGCTAAAAATAAAGGGCCTTTTTTAGTCAACAACAAATACATACCTGCAATTTTCTTCACGCCTTCTTCTGTTCCTATAATATGAAGTGCTGGTTTTATACCATCGGAATAATTTCTAGTTAAGCCAGACAACATTGCATCTGCTTCTCCCGTTTCCACCATCATGGCACCAAAATAATTTTGGGTGAGCATTAATTTTGAGCTCTCGTGTTTATTAACTCCCTTGCGTTGTCTTTTTTGAAATAAGATAGATCCGAAAAATTCTCTTTTCTCTTCCATTTGATCGCTTCTTACATCAATAATAGGCAAGTCGCTAATATCAATATTATTCGCATCTGCTAAATTTTTAATTCTATTTTCATTACCTAATAAAATAGGATAAGCAATGCCATCGTCGTATACAATACTAGCCGCTTTTAATATTTTAATATTTTCTGCATCGGCAAATACTAAACGTTTTGGATCGCGGCGTGCTTTATTACTAATTAAACGCATTAATTGATTGTCTAAACCTAAACGCTTATTTAATTGTAATTCATATTCATCCCAATTTGTAATAGGCTGCTGCGCTACACCCGATGCTACTGCTGCTTTTGCTACTGCAGGCGCAAGCGTGCTTAATAATCTTGGATCTAATGGTTTGGGAATAATATATTCTGGA
This sequence comes from Sediminibacterium sp., assembly GCA_021300455.1. GTDB lineage: Bacteria > Bacteroidota > Bacteroidia > Chitinophagales > Chitinophagaceae > Sediminibacterium. The sequence goes on from JAJTDP010000012.1 coordinate 4,807, forward strand.
CCAAAACATAAACTTTGTTGATTATAGGCCATGTTCACCGAGTCAGGCACCGCCGATTTTGCTAAGTCTGCAAGCGCATTGACAGCTGCAAGCTTCATGGCTTCGTTGATAGATTTTGCTCGCACATCTAAGGCACCTCTAAATATATATGGGAAACCTAAAACATTGTTCACTTGATTAGGATAATCGGACCTACCAGTGGCCATGATAATATCTTTTCTTACTGAAGTAGCTGCATCATAATCAATCTCTGGATCGGGATTTGCCAAAGCAAATACAATGGGGTTTTTTGGCATGGATGCAACCATTTCCGCAGTCACAATATTACCTACGCTTAAACCTAAAAATACATCGGCCATTTTAAAGGCTTGCACCAAGGTCATATTTTCTGCCTTAATCGCAAATGGTTTTCTATCTTCTCCTAAATCGGTTCTACCTGTATGCAGTACGCCATCTTTATCAAATAAAATAAAGTTTTCATACCTGGCCCCTAAGGCAACATATAATTTGATACAAGCCATGGCAGCAGCGCCTGCGCCACTTACAACAAATTTAGCTTTCTCAATTTTTTTCTTTTGTAACTCTAATGCATTTAATAAAGCAGCACTACTAATAATGGCTGTTCCATGTTGGTCATCATGCATTACAGGAATCGACATCGATTCTTTTAATTTCTGTTCAATATAAAAACACTCAGGCGCTTTTATATCTTCTAAATTGATACCGCCGAATGTGGGCTCTAAAGATTTTACTATCTCTACAAATTTATCCGGATCGGTTTCGTTAATCTCAATATCAAATACATCAATGTCTGCGAAAATTTTAAAAAGTACGGCCTTTCCTTCCATCACTGGCTTACTCGCCAAGGGCCCAATATTGCCTAAACCTAAAACAGCGGTTCCATTGGTAATCACCCCTACTAAATTTCCTTTCGCGGTATACTTAAATACATCGGATGGATTGTTTTTTATCTCTGTACATGGAATGGCTACTCCTGGGCTATAAGCAAGAGATAAGTCTTTTTGCGTTTTTGCTTCCTTGGTAGGAACTACTTCAATTTTACCTGGTCTGCCATTAGCATGGTATTCCAAAGCTTGTTCCTTTCTTGAGTTTTCTTTATTCGACATGTAATAAATTTATAACGAGTGTTAGTTTTCGACTTTTACAAAGCTACTGAATAAATACAAAACGAGGTTTTTGTAGTATATATTGTTGAAATATAGTGCTTTATGCAAATAATTGAGTGCCCAACCAGGCCATCATGCCCACTCCATTTTCAATGGATTCTTCCTCAATATTAAAATTAGGGGTATGTACATTATGTATAATGCCTTTAGATTCATTGCGTACACCTAATCTAAAAAAGCAACCAGGAATGACTTGAGAATAATAACCAAAATCTTCGGCGCCCATTCTTTTTTCTGTTTCTTCCACATTGCTTGCTCCCATATAAGCGTCCGCTAATTTCCAAGCAGCTTCTGTAATTATAGGTTCATTATCGACAGTAGGATAACCTACATCTACTTTAAAGTCTATTTCAGCACCGGTAGCTAATGATAAACCTTTGGCTTGTTGCATCATTAATTCATGTGCTTTAAAACGCCATACTTCATCCATGGCCCTGAAAGTGCCCATTAGTTTTACTTCAGTTGGAATAACATTAGTAGTATTACCACCATGCACAGAACAAATAGAAAGTACAGATGGATTTTGTGGATCGCGATTGCGTGCTATAATAGTTTGTAAACTTGTAATTAATTGCGCTGCTACTAATACAGTGTCCACTGTTTGATGTGGTGTGGCAGCATGTCCTCCTGGACCTTTAATAGAAACATATAATTCATCGGCACTGGCCATCACACGTCCTTTTCTAAAACTTAATTTTCCATGATTCAATCCTGGATGCACATGCAAGCCTATAATGCCTGCTGGCACTGGATTTTTAAGCGCTCCATCACGAATCATATAACTTGCCCCTCCCGGATTTTTTTCTTCTCCCGGTTGAAATAATAATTTTATAGTGCCTTCAAATTCTTCACGCAAAGTCCATAAAATTTTTGCAGCCCCTAATAAAATGGTGGTATGCACATCATGTCCACAGGCATGCATCACCCCTTCTTTAGTAGAAATATAATCGACTTTATTTTCTTCAATTATGGGAAGCGCGTCCATATCGGCACGAAGTGCCACTATTCGTTTACTTGGATTTTTTCCTTCAATAATACCTAGTACCCCCGTAGTAGCAATAACAGTAAATGGAATGCCAATGGCTTTTAATTGCGCTTGCACATATTTACTAGTTTCAAATTCTTGATAACTTAATTCAGGATTGGCATGCAAATGTCTACGTATAGAAACATTTTCTGCTTGATGCTGCTTGGCTAATGATTTTATTTTCTCTAGTAACATGATAATAGTAAAGTTAATAATTTGATTTTACATTATCTGTATTCGCGCCCGATACTATGGCCACCCCTGCACTACATCCTATGCGCTTAGCACCTGCGGCTACCATTAATTGAGCAGTGGCATAGTCTCTAATACCGCCTGAGGCCTTTATTTGTATTTGATCGGGCAAATGTTTTCTAAATAATTTTACGGCTTCTACACTAGCACCTTTCTCTGCATAGCCGGTAGATGTTTTTAAATAATCAATGCCCGCTATTCCATAAATATCACAACACTTTATGATTTCATCATCGGTCAATACACCCGACTCAATAATTATCTTAACCACTTTACCCTTAGAACGAATAATGGGCATGATATGATTGATTTCATCTGCAATAGCTGACCAGTCTCCATTTTTAATGGCTGAGATATTCGCTACCACATCTAATTCATCGGCGCCATCCACCATGGCTAAAATAATTTCTGCTATTTTGGCTTCGGTAGCACTGTACCCAAAAGGAAATCCAATAACGGTAGCTACTTGTACAGTAGAACCCGCTAGTTTTTCTTTAGCTAATTTCACAAAATGGGGAGGCACGCATACTGCTGCAAAATCATACTGCTTTGCTTCAGCACATAATTTTTCAATGTCCGCCACTAAACAAGTGGGTTTTAAAATAGTATGGTCGATGTATTTATTAAGCAACATCTTTTCCATGACAAGCTTTGAATTTTTTTCCACTACCACAAGGACAAGGATCGTTGCGCCCCGTTTTAGGACCTACTTGAATAGGCGATTGTTTTATATCACTTGGATCGTTGTAAGCATTGCTACCTGCATCCTCTGTTCTATTTGCACTTAATTTACTTAAGTCTGTTTTTTGTTGACGACCTTCTTTCACTGCATCTTCTAAAGGCAGATGTGCATGACATAAAAATTGAACTAACTTTTGATTAATCTCTAAATCCATTTTTCTAAATAATTCAAAAGCCTCCATTTTATAAATAACTAGCGGATCTTTTTGTTCGTAGGTAGCAGTTTGTACCGATTGTTTTAAATCGTCCATAGCTCTTAAATGTTCTTTCCAAGCATCGTCAATAAAGCTTAAGGCGATATTTTTTTCTGCTTGAGCAGCTAGAGTTGCACCTTCTGTACTTACATTTTTATCTAGGTTCACTAGTACATTGTAGGCAATTTTTCCATCGCCCACAGGCACTATTACATTTTCAATATGTGCTCCTTGGTTTTTTCTAATATTTTTGAAAACAGGAATGCTTTGTTTCATCATCTCCTTTTTCTTATACTCATAATGCGCAATAGCTTCTTGATATACTAATTCTACAAGTGCTGCATCATTAGTCGACTTAAATTCTTCTGGCGTTATTTTAGTGTCGAAACCTGTTTGAACAATTAAGGATAATTTAAGTCCTTCATAATCGTTGTTCAATTTATAGTTCGTCACCACGCCTTCAATCACTTGATAAAAGGCATTGTCTAAATCCAAGGCTAGCCTTTCTCCAAATAAAGCATGATTTCTTTTTTTGTAAATCACAGTTCTTTGTTTGTTCATCACGTCATCATATTCTAATAAACGCTTTCTTACACCAAAGTTATTTTCCTCTACTTTTTTCTGTGCACGCTCAATAGATTTTGTAATCATGCTGTGCTGAATCACCTCTCCTTCTTTGTAACCCGCAAAGTCCATCACTTTAGCAATACGCTCACTTCCAAACATGCGCATTAAATCATCTTCCAAAGAAATAAAGAATTGAGAAGATCCTGGATCACCTTGTCTTCCAGCACGTCCACGCAATTGTCTGTCTACACGACGAGACTCATGACGTTCTGTACCTAGTATGGCTAATCCACCAGCCGCTTTTACTTCAGGACTTAATTTAATATCGGTACCACGACCTGCCATGTTGGTGGCAATCGTAACCGCTCCTGTTAAACCTGCTTCCGCAACCACCTGTGCTTCACGCGCATGTTGTTTGGCGTTCAGTACATTGTGTGGAATATTTTGTTGACGCAACATTCTACTTAATAATTCACTCACTTCTACAGAAGTAGTACCGCATAAAACAGGACGCCCTTGATCTCGTAAAGTAACAATGGCTTCAATGACCGCCCCTAATTTTTCACGCTTAGTTTTATATACTAAATCTTGTTCGTCATTTCTTATAGCTGGAATATTAGTAGGAATAGAAACTACATCTAATTTATAAATGCTCCAAAACTCTGAAGCCTCTGTTTCAGCTGTACCCGTCATACCGGCTAACTTATGGTACATTCTAAAAAAGTTCTGCAAAGTAATTGTCGCATAGGTTTGTGTAGCTGCTTCAATTTTTACATTCTCTTTGGCTTCAATGGCTTGGTGAAGTCCGTCTGAATAACGGCGCCCTTCCATGATACGACCCGTTTGCTCATCTACAATTTTTACTTGACCTTCAATCACCACATATTCAATATCGTTGTCAAATAAAGTATAGGCTTTTAATAACTGGTTCACTGTGTGAATACGATCGGCCTTAATACTATATTCAGTAATGATGCTTTCTTTTTGTTGGAATTTTTCTTCCGTATTTAAATTCACATTTTGATCAATGGCATTTAAGGCCACGCTAATATCGGGTAGTAAAAAGAAATTCGGATCTTCTCCTTGCTTGGTAATTAATTGCAAACCTTTATCAGTTAATTCTACAGAATTATTTTTTTCATCAATATGGAAAAATAAATCAGCATCTACATGTGGCATTTCTTTTTGCTGATCAGCTAAATAGTAATTTTCTGATTTTTGCAATTTCACTCTCACCCCTGGCTCACTTAAGTATTTAATAATAGCACTGTTTTTAGGCAAGCCTCTAAACGCAGTATACAAAGCCTTTCCACCATCTTTAGGATCGTCGTTGCCTTCTGCTATTTTCTTTTTGGCCTCAATTAAAAATTGGTTCACCGTTTTCTTTTGCATCTCCACCAATTTTTCAATTCTTGGTTTCAATTCAAAAAATTGTTGCTCACCAGTTTGATAACCAATAGGACCTGATATAATTAATGGGGTACGCGCATCATCAATTAATACACTATCCACCTCATCCACCATGGCATAATGATGTTTGCGTTGCACCATCTCTTCTGGCGTGTGCACCATATTATCTCTTAGATAATCAAATCCAAATTCATTATTGGTTCCGTAAGTAATACCTGCACGGTATGCAGCACGACGCTCTTCTGAATTGGGCTGATGCTTATCGATACAATCAACTGTAATACCCAACCACTCAAATAAAGTACCATTCCATTCGCTATCTCTTTTAGCTAAGTAATCGTTCACTGTTACAATATGTACCCCTTCACCGGCTAATGCGTTTAAGTAAGCGGGCAAAGTAGAAACTAAAGTTTTACCCTCACCCGTTGACATTTCGGCAATTTTACCTTGGTGTAAAACAATTCCTCCTAATAACTGCACATCATAGTGCACCATATTCCAAGTAATGGGTGTGCCTGCCGCCTTCCAAGTAGTTTGAAATACCGACTGGTCGCCCTTAATACTGATATATTCTTTTTTGACAGATAAATCCCTGTCCAATGGGGTAGCTGTTGATACCAACTCCTCTTCATCGGTAAACCTTCGGGCCGCTTCTTTAACGACCGCAAAGGCTTCTGGCAAAATGTCCCATAGGACCTTCTCCAAGGTGGTATCTCTTTGCTTTTTGAGTACATCTACCTGCTCATATAAACCATCCCTACCCATAAAATCGCTAGTAGGAAGCGCTTCCGCCTCGGCTTGAAGGGATTCGATTTGATTATCAGAATCGGCTAAATAGGCCTTAATTTTTGCCTTAAATTCAGTGGTTTTAGACCTTAAATCGTCGTTGGAAAGGCCTTTATAGCTATTATAATGACCATTAATAACAGCCACTAAATGGTCTATTTTTTTAACGTCTTTTTCGCTTTTAGAACCTCCAAAAATTTTACTTATAATTTGCAACATATTCTTGCTTGATAATTGTGTTATTTCCTATACTCAATAGGCGTGCCAAAGTTAAGTAATTGGGGGGAGTTTGAGGGTTTTAAGGGGGCTTCAATATAAAAAATAACAACAATGGCCTTAAAATTGAAAAATGGACGAAAAAATGATACCTTTGCTCGCCTTTGGAACCCTACAATTTTAGCAGGCTTCCACTTGAACATCAGAAACTAAAAATGCAATGGCAGGTCAATTAAACGAAGTAAGAAATAGGATAAAAAGTACCCAAAGTACTCAACAGTTAACCAAGGCCATGAAAATGGTAAGTGCTGCTAAATTACGCCGTGCGCAAGACGCAATCACTCAAATGAGACCTTACACGCGTAAGTTACAAGAAATGTTAAGCAATATTATTGGAAGCTTAGAGGGCGATATGAATTTAGCTTTAGCTGAAACACGTCCAGTGAATAATGTTTTACTAATTGTTGTTACTTCTGATAGAGGATTATGTGGTGGATACAATGCCAACTTAGTAAAATTAGCGAAGACAACAATAGCTGAAAAATACGCGAATAAAAATATTACTATTTGGAATATTGGAAAGAAAGGATATGAGAGTTTAACTAAAACGGGTTATAAAACCAATGCCGACTTTAAAGATATTTTCTTGAATTTAAAATTTGAAAATGTTCAAACAGCAGCAAAAGCAGCTATGACTGCATTTTCAAATAAAGAATTTGATGCGATAGAAATTATTTATAGTGAGTTTAAAAATGCAGGTACCCAGTTACCTACTGCAGAAGCTTTTTTGCCTATTCCTACTTTAGCTAAAAAAGGAAATAAGAAAAAAACTGATTTTATTTTTGAACCGCAAAAAGAATTATTAGTAGCAGAGTTAATGCCTAAAATTTTAAATACACAATTGTTCAAAGCGGTATTAGACGCCAATGCAAGTGAGCATGGTGCAAGAATGACTGCGATGGATAAGGCAAGTGAAAACGCAAACGAATTATTAAAATCATTGAAATTATCATACAACCGTGCTCGTCAAGCCGCTATTACAACCGAATTAACGGAGATTGTAAGTGGTGCCGCAGCATTAAACGGTTAAGACCCACCTATTATGGAAATTAGTCAAATCATACCTCATATTGAAGCGCTTATTTTTGCAAGTGAAAAAGCATTGAATGCGAATGACATTACTGAGCTTATCAATAATGCTTTTGGATTTTTAGAAGAGCGTATTAGTTTAGATCAAGTGGAAAGTGCTTTGAAGGGTATTGAAGAAAAATACAGCACTGAATTTTATCCTTTTGAATTAAAACAAAGCGGAGGCGGCTGGCAGTTTTTAACCAAGCCCGATTTTCATAAAACCATTGCACAATTAAATGGAGATAAATTTTTAAAGCGTCTATCTAATGCGGCTTTAGAATCCTTGGCTATTATTGCTTACAAACAACCTATTACTAAAGGTGAAGTGGAAGCCATCAGAGGTGTGAACAGCGATTATTCTATGCAAAAATTATTAGAAAAGGAATTAATTACTATTAGTGGTCGTAATGAACACTTACCAGGTAAGCCTTTAATATATTCTACTTCCAAAAACTTTATGGATTATTTCGGTATTAATTCAACCGACGACTTACCAAAAATTAGAGAGGTACTAGCCGATCAATTGGTAGAAGCCACTGTAATTAAGCCTGAAGACTTTACAGACAATAGTGTTTTAGAACAAACCGAAGAGGAAGAAAATCCTAACTTACCTGAACCTGACGGTTTCAATGAATCCTAGTATACCATACGAAGAGCTTAATAAAGCGGCCAATACCTATGGCACGCCTTTGTATGTGTACCATGGTGAAAAAATTGAAAGCCAATATCAAAACTTATTGACTCATTTTTCAAATAAGTCCACACGATTTTTTTATGCGTGTAAATCACTTACCAATATTCATATTTTAAACCTTGTTAAAAAGGCAGGCTGCAATATCGATTGTAGTTCAATTAACGAAGTTAAATTAGCCATGCATGTTGGATTTGATGTTGAAAATATTTTATACACTAGCAATAGTATTGCATTTGAAGAAATAAAAGAAGCCGTAAGCTTGGGTGTGCATGTAAATATTGATAGCCTTTCAAATCTAGAAAAATTTGGCGCCGCTTTTGGCAGCAGATACCCGGTAGGTATAAGAATTAGGCCCGATATTTTGGCTGGAGGAAACTTAAAAATTTCGACAGGGCATGATAAAAGTAAGTTTGGTATTCCTTATTCAGAAAAAGAAACACTCAAAAATATTCAAAAAAAATATGGCATTAATTTTAGTGCCTTACATATTCATACCGGTAGTGAAATTGAAGATGTAGCGGTATTTTTACAATCGGCTACAGTGTTTGAAAATTTATTACCCGATTTTCCTACTGTCAATATTTTAGATTTTGGGGGCGGCTTTAAAGTACCTTATATGCCCGAGGAAAAAGGAACAGATATTGCCCTGCTGGGCGCGGAGGTAAATAAAATTATGGAAAAGCTATCGGCGATGGCGGGACGCAACCTCACCGCTTGGTTTGAGCCAGGAAAATATTTAGTGAGTGAGTCGGGCTATTTTATTACACAGGTAAATGTTTTAAAAAAATCGGGCGATATTGAATTTGCAGGTATTAATAGTGGGTTAAACCATTTAATAAGGCCTATGTTTTATGACGCCTACCATCATATTGTAAATATTTCTGCCCCTACAAAGGACTTAAAAAAATATGCCGTGGTGGGTAATATTTGCGAAACCGACACCTTTGCCTGGGACCGCCCTATTGCAAGCATTGAGGAAGGTGATTACTTAGTATTTTTTAATGCAGGGGCTTATGGTTATGAAATGTCTAGTAATTATAATGCTAGGTATAAGCCTGCACAAGTTTTATATAAAAACGGGAAGGCTACATTAATTAGCAGAGCCGATAATTTTGAAGACTTACTTCGATTACAAACACCTTTAAGCTAATTATCATGATTGAAATACAAAATATTTGTAAAAAGTTTGGCGACAAGGTTGTCATTGATGATATCAGCGCTCAATTCAAACCTGGTATTTGTAATTTAATTATTGGTACAAGTGGAAGTGGTAAAACTGTTTTAGTAAAATGTATTGTTGATTTACTAAAAGCCGATAAGGGTGAAATACTATTCGATAAAATGCTTTTGTCTAAAATGGACAAAGATGAACGTAAAGAATTAAGACAAAACTTAGGTATGCTATTTCAGGGCAATGCCTTATTCGATTCTTTAACGGTAGAAGACAATGTAAAGTTCCCATTAGATATGTTTTCTACCTTGAACAATGAGGAGAAAAAAATAAAAGTAAATGAAATTTTAGCCCGCGTAAAACTAGAAGGGGTAAATAATAAATTTCCTGCTGAATTAAGTGGGGGAATGAAAAAAAGAGTAGGCTTGGCTAGAGCCTTGGTCATGAAACCCAAGTATTTATTTTGCGATGAACCAAATTCAGGCCTAGATCCTCAGACATCGATGGTTATTGATAAACTCATTGAAGAGCTAACAATTGAATTCAATATCACTACCATTGTAGTTACCCATGATATGAATAGTGTAATGGAAATTGGAAATCATATTATTTATTTGCACCAAGGCAAGAAAGAATGGGAAGGCTCTAATAAAGACATTATTTATAGCGAAAACAAACTACTCAATAATTTTATATTTGCCTCTGAGTTCTTACAAGATGCCAAGGCTATGAGAATGCAACCCAATCAAAAAAAATAAATTCAATCTAGACAATTCATTAAAATACCAAGATAAACAAAACATAAATTCATACTATGAAATACCTTTTAGCCACCTTATTTAGTTTTTTACTTATTAGTCAATTAACCGCGCAAGTAAAAGGCGATCCAAACGCCCCCTATTTAATGAATAATAAAATTCCTCCATTTTCAATTACTTCAGTAAATGGCAATGAGATTACGAATAAGCAAATGCCCAACTACCCTTTTACTTGTATTATTATTTTTAGCCCAGACTGTCCTCATTGTGAAAAAGAGGCAAGCGACATTAATAAGTATGCAGATAAGTTCAAAAACGTATTGTTTATTTGGGATAGCTACCGCGATATGGAGTCTATCAAGAAATTTGCTGTAAAGTATAATTTAGTGGGCAAGCCCAATGTAATTATTGGCCGTGACCCTAATTTTACCCTACCTACTTTTTACCGACCAAGAATTACCCCCTTTGTGGCCTTATACAAAAAAGGGGTATTGTTAAAAGTGTATGAAGAAGGGGCAGATGTTTTCGAATTGATTAAAATAATAGAAGGTAAATAACTAACTTTGGTCCGTAAAAATAAAACACTTAAATAAAAATTACATTATATGAAAGTAACCGTAGTGGGTGCAGGAGCAGTTGGAGCAACATGCGCAGACAATATTGCCCGCAAAGAATTGGCCCAAGAATTAGTCTTATTAGATATTAAAGAAGGTTTTGCAGAAGGTAAGGCACAAGACATGATGCAGACCGCTGCTTTATTAGGTTTTGATACAAAAATTAGTGGAAGCACCAATGATTATAGCAAAACAGCAAATTCAGATGTAGTGGTTATTACTTCTGGTATACCTCGTAAGCCAGGTATGACACGTGAAGAATTAATTGGCACCAATGCAGGTATTGTAAAGGGTGTTTGTGAGAATATTTTAAAGCATTCTCCGAATGCAATTATTATTGTTATTAGTAACCCAATGGACACAATGACTTATTTAGCACTTCAGTCTACTGGTTTACCTAAAAATAGAATCATTGGTATGGGTGGTACACTTGATAGCGCTCGTTTCAAATATCAATTAAGCAGTACCTTAGATTGCAGCCCTGCTGACTTAAACGCCATTGTTGTGGGTGGACACGGCGACACTACTATGATTCCTTTAATTAAGCACGCTACTTGGAATAGCATTCCTGTTACTCAATTCTTAGATGCAGCAGCACAAGAAAAAATTGTAAATGATACCATGGTAGGTGGTGCCACTCTTACTAAATTATTAGGCACATCCGCTTGGTATGCACCAGGTGCAGCAGGAGCAGCTCTTGTAGAAAGTATTGTAAGAGATGAGAAAAAATTATTTACTTGTTGCGTAAGTTTGAATGGAGAGTACGGACAAAAAGATATTTGCTTAGGTGTTCCTGTAGTCATTGGCAAAAATGGTTGGGAGAAAATTATTGCCATGGATTTATCTGCTGATGAGCAAGCGGCCTTTAACAAAAGTGCCGATGCTGTTAGAAGCATGAACGATGTTTTAAAAACATTGTAATTAAATCAATACTTATAAAACTCATTTGCCTTACTAGTAATAATATTTATATTTTGTAGTTGCATACAAGCAAAATGGCCTTGTGGACATTTATTTTCCCCTTGCTTAGAACAAGGTTGGCAATTTAAGTTAGGTACTATTGAATTATAACGCGGGGTTTTAGCGTCAACAGAATAATAAGCTTCAAACTGAAGTGCAGGACTAGTTGCACCCCAAATAGTAATAGTAGGTTTATTAAAGGCAGCAGCTACATGCAAAAAGCCAGTATCATGTGAAACCACCACTTGGGCCATTTGAATAATACTGGCCGATTCTTTCAAGTCATACTTACCAGCAGCATTGTAAATAAAATCAGGCAGGGCACTGGCTAGTTCATTAGCAAAACTAATATCTTCTTTTCCACCAATAAGTACAATGGGCTTTTTTATTTGCTTAGCTAGTTCAATCCATTTTTGTACAGGCATTTTTTTATTTAAATAGGAAGCGCCAATGACAAAGGCCACAAAACCAGCTAAATGACTAGTGGGTAAATTAGCCGCCTTGAAACTATAGTCCTTAGGAAAAAAATAATCTAGACCCTTGCCATCATTTACTACCTTAAAATGCTGAAGGGTATCGATATACCTATCACATACATGGGTTTTGGGCAAAAGGTTAATATGCAGTTTGGCAAGTAGCCATTTTTGAAGACTTAATTTCTTATAAGAAAAAGCAGGGACCCCTAAGGCTTTCTTTATTTTCCAGGTTCTTATATTTTGGTGCAAATCAATAATATAATTGAAGGGTATTTCTTTTAAAGCAGTAATTGTCTCGTCTATATTATTCTCCAAAAAATGACAATGATGAATATAGGGATTGCCTATCAACAAATCCTTCATAGAAAGCTTGGTTAAAAAATGTATTTCAACACCCGGTATTTGATTTTTAGCGCAGCGAACCGCAGGCGTGGTTAAAACAATATCACCAATAGAAGAAAAACGTATAAATAATAAACGCATACTTTTTAATAACTATGGAAGTGGGGTATCATGTTCTAGATAATCTAAATCCTTGTGGTATGTTTCTTCTGTAAATACAAAGGCAATAAGGGTAATAATCATAACGGTAGCACCCGTAAAAATGCCACTTTGTACAATAGTCCAACCCATTTGCTTTTGTAATATATCTAAGAATAAAAAATTAATTAAAGGCAGTGCCCCTCTTACCATATTGGGTATGGTAGTGGCCGCTGTAGCTCTTAAATTCGTACCAAACTGCTCTGCTGCCATGGTATTAAAAATAGCCCAGTAACCCGTACTAAAACCTAAGAAAGCACAAATGGCATACATTCTATCGTCGGTATTATTGAAACTACTAAAAAATAAAACCATACCTATAACGCTTAAACCATAAAATAATAATAAAGCTTTTTTTCTACTTTTAAAATATTGACTCACATAGCCAATTAATAAGTCTCCCACTGCAATACCTATATAGGCAAACATCACCGACTTACCTGAGTCAATTAAATTCTCGCCATATAAAGTAGAAGCAAACTTATTACTATAGTTAATCATCACTCCAATAACAAACCAAGTAGGAAGTCCAATTAAAATAGCCTTAATATATTTTGAAAAGCGTTTATAAGAACTAAAGAATAGTAAAAAATTACCTTTGGAAATATTAGCAAGCTTAGCCGACTCAAACATAAAGGACTCTGCTACTTTCACGCGTAAAATTAAAAGACATAAACCAAGCACTCCTCCTATTTGATAACATAATCTCCAGTCCGCAGTTACCTTAAATGTAAAATAAGCAAATACAGCACCAAACAAACCAATACCTGCTACCAACGAAGTGCCAATGCCTCTTTTATTCTTCGGTAACATTTCAGAAACCAGTGTAATACCCGCACCTAATTCACCCGCTAAACCAATACCACCTAAAAAACGGCAATAAGCATATTGATCGACTGTTTGAACAAAGGAAGTTAAGATATTCGCTGTTGAATAAAGTATAATAGATCCAAACAAAACCTTCAGCCTTCCTTTTTTGTCACCCAATACACCCCATAAAATACCCCCAATTAATAAACCCGACATTTGCCAGTTAATTATATGTGCACTATCTACAATAATAGTTTCTGCAGTGGCGCCTACACTCATTACACTAGGCTGTCTTACAATGGTAAATAAAAGTAAGTCGTAGACGTCTACAAAATAACCTAGGGCCGCCACTAAAACGGGTAATGATAATATTCCTATTTGTTTATTAGCAGTCATAAGGCTTTAATAGTGTTTATTTGAGTTGTATTATTCGATTACTTTTTTGACTTATGCATAATAACTTGAAAAATAACAGGCGCGGTTGTAACAAAAACAATAACTATTACAATAATTTCTAAATGCTTCTTTAAATCGAATTGAAATTGATTCATAATATAAGATTGTAAAAAATGTCCAGCACAAAGCATCGAAGCTACCCAAGTCAAGCAACCGACCACATTAAAATAAGTAAACTTAGCCTTATCCATTTTAACAATGCCTGCTACAATAGGCGCAAATGTTCTTACTATTGGAATAAACCTAGCAATTACAATGGCACGCCCTCCATGTTTTTCATAAAATGCTTGGGCCTGTGCTAAATATTTTTTCTTAAAAAATAGATTCTCTTTCCAATCATACATAGCAGGACCTACCTTATTGCCAATTTGATAACCCACATAATTGCCTAAGATACCTGCCACTGAAATAAAAGAAAATATAATAAATAAATTAAGCCATTCATTATCACTTACAAAAATTTGCGAGGCCAAGGGTGCACTATAAATACCTGCTACAAAAAGTAAGCTGTCTCCAGGTAAGAAAAAACCAAAGAATAAACCGGTTTCTGCAAACACCACAAATAATAATAGCCAAAGCCCTCCGTTTTCAATATAATATTGAGGTTGTAATAATTGGCTCCAATGAAATGCTTCTAATAATGTAATCATCAAATATAATTTTTAAGCTTGCGCCGGATTTTCAAGTGCTCCTTCCCATTTGCTCACCACAGTGGTAGCTAAGCTGTTACCAAGTACATTGGTAGTAGAACGGAACATATCGCAGAAATGGTCGATAGGTAAAATTAAAGCAATGCCTTCTGGAGGAATATTAAACATAGCACATGTAGCAGTGACAACTATTAAAGAAGCACGAGGCACACCTGCAATACCTTTACTGGTTAACATTAACACCAATAGCATGGTTAATTGAGTGGCAATATCTATATGAACACCATAGGCTTGCGCAATGGCCATACTTGCAAAAGTCATATACATCATACTTCCATCTAAATTAAAAGAATAGCCTAATGGAAGAATAAAAGAAACAATTTTGTCTTTACAACCAAAGCGCACTAACTCTTCAGATAATTTAGGAAATACCGCCTCACTACTAGTGGTACTAAATGCAATGACAAGTGGCGTTGTAATATGTTTTAATAAAGAAGGGAGTCTTTTGCCTAAAACTAAAAATCCAACCCCTAATAAGAAAACCCAGAGCACCCCAATACCCATTAAAAAGAATAATAAATATTTACCATAAAAAGCAAAAATAGCTAGACCCTTACTTGCTATAACAGCAGCAATAGCGCCAAATACACCTAGTGGCGCAAAGTTCATCACATAGCCCACCATTTTTAAAATAATATGTGAAACAGTTTCTAATGCTTTGATAAAACCTTTAGCTGCATCTCCAATGGCAGCAGCAGCAACACCAAAAAATATACTAAATATAACTATCTGTAATATTTCATTATTTGCCATCGCCTCAAACATACTCTTCGGAAAAACATGTTCCACAAAATTGATCAAACTAAAGGACTTCGTGTTTCCCAGTAAATCCTTGGCACCCGTTGTATCTGCATTACTTAAAGCAATGCCTTCTCCTGGTTTAAAAATATTGACAAGTACTAGGCCAATTAATAAACTCACAAGTGATGCAGTAATAAACCATAACATGGCCTTACCACCCACACGACCTACTGTTTTTAAGTCGCCTAATTTTGCAATACCTACCACCAAAGTACTAAACACAAGAGGGGCAATAATCATTTGCACCAAGCGCAAGAAAATAGTGGTTAATAATTTGCTGTTTTTTGAAAAAGCAGCTATGGTTTGTTCATTATAATTTTCATGTATATAATAGCCTAGAATAGCCCCAGCAATCATGGCAATGACAATGTAAATAGTAAGTTTATTCGATTTTTTCATTCAAAAGTAATTACTGCAATATAAGACTTAACTAGTAAAAAAATAAGCAAAAAAAAGGGTCATTTTCTATGAATTTATAGCCAGGTTTTGCAAAAAAAGTGCTATTTTCCAAGATAAATTGAAACCACAACAAACCAATTATTTATGAGTTTATTTAGAAAGAAAGATTTGTCCGCCATGTTAGCACAGGCAGATGATGGTGGCAAAGGATTAAAGCGCACTTTAGGTGCTGGTAATTTAGTGGCCTTAGGCGTGGGTGCCATCATTGGAGCAGGTTTATTTGTAAGAACTGCCGCTGCTGCTGGACAAGCTGCAGGACCAGGCGTTACTTTATCTTTTATAGTAGCAGCCGTAGGTTGCGCTTTTGCAGGTTTATGTTATGCAGAATTTGCTGCCATGATTCCTATTTCTGGTAGTGCGTACGCTTACTCTTATGTTACCATGGGTGAAACAGTTGCCTGGATTATTGGATGGGCATTGATTATGGAATATGCATTAGGTGCTGCCACCGTTTCTATTGCTTGGAGTGAATATTTAAATAAGCTGCTGGGAGGAGCCATACCTTATGAATGGAGCCACTCCCCGCTCGAAAGTGTCACCGATTCAGCTGGCGTTCTTCATCATGGTTTTATGAATGCGCCCGCACTAGTAATATTATTATTGTTAACCTTATTATTAATTAAAGGAACACAAGAGTCTGCTGTAGTCAATGCAATTATTGTATTTATTAAAGTAGCCATTGTTGTATTGTTTATTATTTTAGGCTGGCAGTTTATTCGTCCAGAAAATCATACCCCTTATTTAATTCCTGCTAACCAACCACCAGTAATTGATGCCTCTGGTAAAGTCATTGCAGACTACTCTAGCGTATTCAAACATGGCTGGGGTGGTGTATTAGGTGGTGCGGCAATTGTGTTTTTTGCATTTATTGGTTTTGATGCAGTATCTACAGCAGCACAAGAAGCAAAAAATCCTAAAAGAGATATGCCTATTGGTATTTTAGGTTCATTAGTAGTTTGTACTATTTTATACATCTTATTTGGTCACGTATTAACTGGGGTTGCTAACTGGAAAGATTTCGTTGATCCACTGAAAGGTCGTGAAGCTTCTGTTGCTTATGCAATTTCAACTTATATGACAGGCTATGGCTGGTTAGCCACTGCTGTAACAGTCGCTATTTTAGCAGGATTTAGTTCTGTTATTTTAGTAATGTTAATGGGTCAATCACGCGTATTTTATTCAATGGCCAATGACGGATTACTTCCAAAAGTATTCTCTGATTTACATCCTAAATTTAGAACGCCGTATAAATCAAACTGGATTTTATTTGTTTTCGTTGGAGGATTTGCCGCATTCGTTCCAGGTAATGTAGCAGGTGATTTAACCTCTTTTGGTACCCTATTTGCCTTCGTACTAGTGAGTTTAGGTATTTGGATATTAAGACGCAAATCACCAGATATGGATCGTCCATTTAAAACGCCATTAGTGCCACTAGTTCCTATTTTAGGAGCGGTTATCTGCTTAGCGATGATCTTTGCCTTAGATGCGCAAACATTGAAAGTAGCCTTCGCATGGATGGCTTTAGGCCTAGTGGTTTACTTCGTTTACAGTCGTAAACATAGTAAATTGAATGATTAATTTTATTTCAGCATAAATTAGAAAAGTCCTCTCGATTACTCGGGGGGACTTTTTTTTCTTATTTTTGCAACTCTTAACACATACAACTATGGGAAGGATATTTGAAGTTAGAAAAGCCACGATGTTCAAAAGATTTGATCGTATGGCAAAGCAGTTTACCCGCATTGGTAAAGAAATCGTCATTGCTGTAAAAGCAAGCGGCCCTAACCCAGATGACAACCCTGCCTTAAGAAGATGTTACCAGAATGCAAGAAGTGTGGGTATGCCCAAGGATCGTGTGGAAGCGGCTATTAAAAGAGCCATGGGAAAAGACACTAGTAACTATGAAGAAATTTTATACGAAGGGTATGCCCCACATGGTGTGGCTTTATTGGTAGAAACTGCTACCGACAATCATGTAAGAACTGTAGCCAATGTAAAAAGTCATTTCAATAAAGGACAAGGCAATTTAGGTAATTCAGGTAGTGTAAGTTTTCAATTTAAAAAAATGGGTGTGTTTAATTTAAAACCAGATGGTTTAAATATGGATGACCTTGAATTAGATTTAATTGATCACGGCCTAGATGAATTAGGAGAAAGTAACGATGATAATGGAAATGCAATTATTGTACTTCGTTGCGCTTTCACCAATTTTGGAAATTTACAAAAAGCATTGGAAGATAAAAATATTCAACCCATTAGTGCAGAACTTGAGTGGATTCCAACTACCACCGTGCCTGTTACAGATGAACAAGCTGAGGATATTAGTAAATTAATTGAAAGATTAGAGGAAGACGAAGATGTAAACAAAGTATTCCATAACATGAGTTAAGCGTTTTATGCGAATTATTCAAACCATATTATTAGCAGGCTTTCTTTTACCAATAATAAAAGATACTAGCCAATTGAAACCCAACTATTATAGTCTTAGTGCAGATTTAAAATTGGCGCCCAATTACTATACCACCAAAACAGGATTTTTTTGCAACACAGAAAGGTTATTGGAAAAAAGAACAAAGCTAGCCGTAAAATTTAGATTGGGATCGGTAGAACAAACGCAGAAACTAGAAGGCTATAATTTATCTAAAAACACACAGTATTAGACTGGCTTAGTATCAATAGCTTAGTCCATCCTACTCACTCATCATTTCATTGATGATATTTATAATCTCCTCCGTATTAGGTTTAGAAAAATAATCTCCATCACTTCCAAAGGCAGGACGGTGCGCTTTTGAACTGAGTGTTCGTGCGGCTACATCCAACCAACGATAGCCTCCTTGTAATTCAATTACCTGTTGGTACATATAAGCACTTGCGCCACCTGGCACGTCTTCATCTACAAATAAAATTCTATTCGTTTTCTTTAAAGAAGCCACTATTTGATGGTTAATATCAAAGGGTAATAAAGTTTGTACATCTATAATTTCACAATCAATGCCCATGGTTAATAATCTTGCGGCAGCGTCTTCCACAATTCTTAAAGTTGAACCATAAGAAACAATCGTTACGTCCTCTCCTGCTTTTAAAATTTCAGGCTTGCCTAAGGGCACTGTAAATTCAGTAATATTCGAAGGCATTTTTTCTTTTAAACGGTAGCCATTCAAACACTCAATTAGTAAAGCAGGGTCATTCCCTTTTAATAAAGTATTATACATGCCTACTGCTTGCACCATATTTCTTGGCACACAAACAAACATGCCTCTCAATGCATTTACAATTACACCCATCGGTGAACCACTGTGGAATATACCTTCTAAACGGTGACCTCTGGTTCTAATAATGACGGGGCTACTTTGTATACCATTGCTACGATAATGAATAGTGGAAATATCATCACTCAATGTTTGAAGCCCATATAATAAATAATCCAAGTACTGTATTTCCGCAATAGGTCGAAGTCCGCGCAAGGCCATACCATGGGCCTGTCCCATAATAGATTGTTCTCTGATGCCTGTATCAAAAATTCTATCTATACCATGTTTATTTTGAAGACCAGCAAAACCTTGATTCACATCTCCAATTCCACCTAGGTCTTCTCCAAATGCATATACCTTAGGATTTTCTTCAAATAATTTATCAAAATAATGATTCAATACTTCATAGCCATTGATTGTTTGTGCTTCCGATGCATATACAGGGTCCACCACAGATACATTCAAAGCACTCTTAGGCCCTTCGTTGTATAAATGCTTACTATAAAAAGGCGCTTCTAGCTCATTGTATTTTGCTAAAAAAGATTGTATCGCAGCTGCATTACTATGTGTTGGAATTTTTTCCAAGATTAAATTAACAGTTCTAAAGATATCTCTTTTTAAAGGCTCTTTACTTTGTACTAATTCTTGTAAAAAACTATTTGCAATATTTACATCTGATTCGCTTAAACCTTGATGCACTAATGTAACTGCTTCTTTTATTTTTTCTTTAATAGGAGAAATATACTTTTCCCAGGCAGCTAATTTATCGGCACGCACTAATTGCTTTGCTTCATTTTCTACTACTTGCAATATTTCATCGGTAGCTAGTTCGTTGGCAATTAGCCATTCTCTCATTTGCTTATTGCAATCCCAGTTTCTTTCCCATTCTAACCTTTCTAAAGGCTTGTATCTTTCGTGACTACCACTGGTTGAATGACCTTGCGGCTGTGTTAATTCTTGCACATGAAATACAACAGGGGTATGTGTTTCTCTTGTATAGCGAATACCTTCTTCAAAAGTTTCACATAAGGCAGCATAGTCCCAGCCCTTCACTGTGTATATTTTAATTCCGTTGGTATTTTTTTCTTTTTGAAAACCTTTCAATACTTCAGAAATAGAACCCTTGGTAGTTTGTAATGCAATAGGTACAGAAATACCATAGCCATCATCATACACAAAAACAGCTAAGGGTACTTGTAAAACGCCAGCTGCGTTTATAGCTTCCCAGAAATGTCCTTCGGAAGTACTGGCATCGCCAATGGTACAAAAACAAACTTCATTACCATTATTACTTAAATGCTTAAATGCCTCTTTATTTTTTGCATTTCTAAAACAATTAGAAGCAAAGGCCAAGCCTAGGCCACGCATCATTTGTCCTGCGGTGGGCGCAATATCTGCAGATACATTATAGCTTTGTGTTAATTCATTCCAATCTCCCTTTTCATTTACAAATGCAGTGGCAAAATGCGCATTCATGTTTTTACCGCCACTAAAGGGGTCGTTATGAACATCAGAATATAATTGTGAAAAATAATCTTCGACATTGGCTACCCCAAGCGCAAACATAAATGTTTGATCTCTGTAATAACCGCTTCTAAAATCGCCTTTTTGAAAAAATTTAGAAAGTGCAATTTGTGCTACTTCCTTACCATCTCCGAAAATGCCAAATTTGGCCTTGCCTGTTAAAACCTCTCTTCTTCCCAATAAGCTTACTTCCCTACTCATTATGGCCAATTTATAGTCGGCGATAACGGAGTTCCGAAATGCCTCAAAAGAGAGCATGTCTTGGGCAGATACAGCTTCAAGGGTGGATTCCATAAGACAAAAATAGGGGTCAGAATGCATAAAAAGCACATTCATAACTAAAATCACCTAATTAGTGAAAATTCAATAAATTCGTAAGCCTATTTGGGTCAAAAAGCAGTAAAAATCAAACAAATAATTACCCTAAAACCTTATACCATGAAAACCAGATTATTAATTCTTAGTTTACTATTTGCAGCCACTTGTTTTGGGCAATCAGCCATCAAGTTCAATCAAACTAGCTATAATTATGGCAAAATAAAAAAAGGCATACATAAGTCGGTTACTTTCAGCTATACCAATGAATCTGCTAAGCCAGCCGTGATTGAATTTGCCACAGCAGAATGTGGATGTACTAAACCCGAGTATAATCAAAACCCTGTTTTGAAAGGTCAGAAAGGCAGTATTAAAGTAACCTATACAGCCCCTTTTGAAGGCGCATTTAAAAAAAGAGTCTCTGTTAAATTCGCAGGAGAGAAAGCCGTGACTGAATTAGTATTGGAAGGAGAAGTAGTACCAAATTAAAGTTCTAGCTAAAAAGATCTACTTTTAAATACTCTAATAAAATCATATGATAAATCGTCGCCAGTTTTTAAAAAATAGTTCCTTAGCTACGGCTGCTAGTTTAATAAGTACAAATGCAATATTTGCCCACTATTCTTAAAACTGCAAAAGAAAATGGAATGGAACATTTCTTTATAGAACAAGATATAGTAGCACAACCAGCAATCGCCCTAAAGAAAAGTTTTGATTACTTGCGTAGCTTATAATTGCTAATTACTAAACTAGCTCGAACATCGCTTCAATTTCCACTGGAATATTGCCAGGAAGTGAACCCATACCTACTGCACTTCTCACACCCACCCCATTATCTGGCCCCCAAATAGCTGCAAATAATTCACTGCAGCCATTGCTTTGATGGTAGCTAGAATAGCAAGTCCCACTTGTCTTGCTGCTAGCTTTCCTTCTTCCATAGTCATATTATCACCCACTCTTCCAATAATAAGTGTTCCATTTTCTTGAACTGTACCATGTCCAGAAACATAACAATGATTACCATCTACTAATAAAGGCTTGTAGACACCTAATGGTTTTGGAGCGGGTGGTAAAACCAATCCTAATTTGGCAAAATTTTCTTCAGGAGTACTCATAACTGTATTTTTTTATTTAATTAGTTTAAAATATAACTAATACTAAAGTGTTTTGATCATTATGTTTTTAAAGTAAATAGGCGCGCCTGCATGCTTTCCTTGCAACCCAATGTATCCATGTATACCCAAAGTAGACATAGGATTATACAACCAAGCCGGTACTTTTGTACCATCTGGATTTGTTTTACTAGAAGTAAAATCGTCCATATTACATTCATTCACTAATGTACCATTCAATTCAACCTTAATATTTTTACCTACACAAGTAATGGTATAATGATTCCACTCACCTGGTCTTTTTAAATTTTTATTGGTAGCAGGCTTATGTCCAAAAATGGCGCCACACTGCCAGCTTGGAGCAGCCTTACTCCACTGTGCTGAATAGTCATCGGCAATTTGTATTTCTACTGAATGGGGTATCCATTCAATTTTATCTGTGGCATGTACGATTACGCCACTATTGGTTCCGTTTGCGGTTTGAAAATCTAAGTCTAAAATAAAATCATCGTACATGTCTTTACTCCAAATAGCGGAGTCCTTAGAAGCTGTTAAGACCCCACTTGAATCTTTCCAAATGGCTGGATCAAATTGAGCAGTTTCTAAATTTTTTCCAAATAAACTTTTCCAACCTTTTTTACTTGTATTGGGGTAGTTATTTTGAGCATACCCATTTGTATTGGATAAAATAAATAGAGCTAAAACTAGGCTTAAGAAAATTTTCATTTTGATTTTTTTTAATTAACAACTTTTATAAAATACAGGTGGATTCTCTTCCAATAATGCTTCGATTTTTTTAGCAGTACTAGTTATAGACAGGCCGCCCAAGTTCGTGCAACGTAAGGTGTGATGAATTTGATCGCCCACGGCTTTCATTGTCTCTATTACTTCGTCTAATGGAATAAGATGCTCGTAATTAGACAAGGCCATATTTGCGCAAGAAATAGCATTGGTTGCTGCCATCACATTTCTACCAAGACAAGGCGCTTCCACTCTATTGCCAATAGGATCACAAATAATACCTAAGGAATTTTGTAAGGCTAAAGAGGCAGCAGCAATAGATTGCTCTAATGTTCCTCCCTTCATTTCTACAAGTGCCGCTGCGGCCATGCCACCTCCTGAACCAGTTTCGGCCATACAGCCACCCACTTCTGCAGCAAATGTAGCATGCGCTGCAATAAAAACACCTATAAGACCAGCCGACAACATAGCTTTTATAATAGCTTCTTCATTATTATTAATACAATGTGCAGTTCCAAACACAACGCCTGGTAAACCACCACAAGATCCTGCTGTTGGAGCTGCTACAATAACACCCATGGAACTTTTTACTTCCATAATAGCAGACACATACATAATAGTTGTATTAAGCACATCGCCTCCTATTAATTCATTTGCATCGAATGTTTTTTTAAACTGCGGCGATTGACTTCCTAAAATTCGATCCTTATAGGCTGTACCCTTTAATCCAGTTTCAATTGCATTACCCATAATATGAATAATGGATTTCATCTTCTCCATTACTTGCTCGGGGCTAATGTCGCCTCGCGTACTTTCATAGTCTACTGCTAATTCCCATAATGCTTTATTTTTACCCACATTATATTGCATCATTTCATTGCAAGTAATAAAAGGAACCCTCATTCCTTTTCTGGCCATAATAGGCAGCACAGGTTTTATACTTTTAATGGAATGTACAGAATGCATTTGTATCATCTCCTTACAAATGGTTTCAGAGATAGCAGCTGGCGATTTTATTTCAATAAAAGAATTAGTTCCTTTATGAAAAATAATCTCATCATAAGTGATGGAAGATTTTAAATACTGAATAATCGTATCTGCATCAGTACAATAAATTAATGTTTCATAATAATCGCCTGCCATTGAAACCTTATTACCGTCGATATTAATTACTTCAATCATTCCTCCACCCGTAGAAATAGCAATTAATTCTTTAGTTTCTTTTTCATTAGACAAACGAATCTTATACGTGTTGGGGTGTTTTTCTTCTAAGGGGCAAATAGTAATGGTATAATTAATACCAGCGGTGGCTAAATGTTTTTCAGCATCTGGCAAACGCTCATCAAATGCCTCCCAACCTAAAAACCCTCCGAATAAGCCCATATCAGAGCCCTGACTTTTATGTGTAGTGGCTAAAGAGCCTTGTGGGTCAAATTCAATAACAATGTCTTTTATTTGTTCATCCATTAAATCGCGACATATTCTTGCAATTCGGAGTGAGGCCGCACAGTGGGAGCTTGAAGGGCCCCTCATGACTGGACCAATCACATCATTGAATATACTCGGATAATTAGACATCTTATGTTGGTTTAAGCATACTAAATTTACTAAATAAAACTTAAGTTTTATTTGTTTTTTATAGTCGTCCAAAACATGGAAACAGAGGTATATACTATAATTATCAGCACCAGCCATCTTAATGTATCCAATGGCATTGATTTTATAATGAAAGCGGCTATTAACACAGCCAATATACTTGGTATAGCCATGCCTAATGCTGCCTTTTTATTATAGGCCCCAGATTTTATAAATTTATAAGATGCAGGCGGCATTAAAAAAGCACAAGAACCCATCATAATAGGAAATGCCACTTGAGGAGATAGACCCAATAAATATACTAAAGCCATACAGGGTGCGTACAAGCCTACTCCGGCAGTCATCATGGCACCTAATATAAAATTAACCACACCTGCTATGACCAACTTCCAACCATGAATGCCAATGGCTACTCCTTCTCCCTGTATCCATTGCATTTTATTAGCAAACATAAAACCAGCCGTAATCAATAAAGCAACACTAATGGTTAGTCTAATACTTCTTTCTGAAAGTTTACCAATAATATCGGCGCCTAAAATAGCACCACCCATAGCAGTTAAAAACATAACAATTAAAGTGAGAGGCTCCACTTCTACTACTTGAATAAAAATAATGGCTTGAATTAAAACAGGTAATGTATTGGCAACATTCATTGTGCCAGGAATTAATTTGTCTTCCGTTTGCTTCGTGAATTTTAGTAAGGCTGTTTGTGGTGCAAATGCACCAATACCCAATACATCAAAAAAATTAACTACAAAACCAATGATGCCAGTTTTGACCCAACTTACTTTTTCTAAATTGTTTTTGTGCTTAATAATATCTGCTCCCAAAACATAAATAAACCAAATTGCAAACAGTACTAAAATAATCCAAATAACATTCACCATATTGCTTGTATTTACAGGTTAAGTTAATACAAATTCTACCATTTAAGACTGTCTTTGAAAATTATTTACCGCTGCTTATATGCCCCTACAAGCAGGTATGAAAGAACTTAGTCTATTGAAGCTTAAGGCTTTAGCCTATTAACAATAAAATAACTTTTTTTTATGAAGTAATTGTCTAATTTACTTGCTCATTAAAAAAAATTATATGAAACAAGTTATTTTACTATTAAGTCTATTTATAGGCTTAAGTTCAATTGCACAAGATGCTACTAGACATTTTTTCTATATGTCTGAGTCTAAAGTAAAAGATATGGATGTTTTTAGAAAGAACTTCCCTGTATCTGACGCTTTTACAAGAAAAATGAATGAAGGTGTTATGAAAGCTAGAGTTGCTCATACATCTGAAACAGGCAGTCTTTATATTCTTTCTTTCATTGACGGTGATGAAAATGTAGGAAAATATATTGCAAATAGAGCTACGAATAATAATAAATTTAGAGAGGCGAATCCAAAAATTGCAGAAGAAATGTCAAATAATACTGATGGTGGATGGAGAAGATCAACTTGGATTAGGGTAAATGAATTACAATTTTTACCAGCTGATTATAAAATGGAAAATTATAATTTTAGAAAAATTGTGATGAGAACAGTTCCTGCTAATGAACAAGAAGCTTTTGAAAAACAACAGCAAAAAATGCATGAAATTGAATTAAAAATAGGTGTTAAGTATTTGAGTACTACTTGGAGAGCTACTGATGGTTACCCAACAAATACTTACATAACTATTTTAGCAGATAATAGTATTTTAGATTTTTATACAAAATATGCAGATAGACAAGAAAAAAGAAAAAATAGTAAGGAATTTAATGACTCTATGAAAACAGGCGTTAAATCTAATATAATTAGACTTGACCATTTATCAAGAGTTTATTAATTCCACTTTCAATAAATTAGTTGAATTGTAGAAAATACAAAAAAGGCCTCTATTCATAGGGGCCTTTTTATTGAGCTATTAAAAATTGTAAACTGTTATAATTTAATAGTACTCATACCTCCGTCAATGGCTAAAATTTGACCTGTCACCCAGCTAGACTTATCGGTTAACAAAAATTCTACCGCATTGGCAATGTCTAGTGGCGTTCCGACTCTTTTAAGTGGATGTCTTTGCGCATTGGCATCCATTTTTTGATCTGAATTCAATAAACTAGCTGCAAGAGGCGTATTGGTTAAAGAAGGTGCAATGCAGTTTACTCGAATAGTGGGCGCTAACTCAGCGGCTAAAGCCTTGGTTAAACCCTCAATGGCTCCTTTAGAACTTGCCACTAATGAATGAAAGTTTAAACCTAATTGAACGGCCACTGTTGAAAATAAAACAATAGAACCATTTTTACTTTCTTTTAATTTTAGTAGGGCCGCTTGAATTACTTTAATAGCGCCTACTACTTGTAAATTATAATCTTTTATAAAATCGTCTGCGGGTATTCTATTGAAGGGTCTAAGGCTAATAGCACCTGGGCAATACACAATGCCATCAATAGAGGCAGGTAAAAAATCTAAATTGATATTTTCATCCAGCACATTTAATGCATGATAATGGATATTGCCTACTGATTCCACTACATGTGTATTATATGTTGCATACACTGTATGGCCTGGCGCTGCTAATTGATTTGTTACTTGTAAACC